>NZ_KE384522.1:227601-250650 GCF_000426325.1 Streptomyces sp. CNS606 | reverse complement strand
TGGGTGCGGGTTGGAGTTCGGCGAGGCGCCAGGCGAGGACGGCGGCCGGGCGGGTGCGGAAGCTGTCGGGGAGGTCGCTGGTGAGGGTGCTGGTGATGCGGGCGGGGCGGATTCCGGAGGCGAGCCAGGTGTCGACGCCGGGTGCGAGGCGTGCGATCTCGCGGCGGGAGAGGGTGAGTCGGGGGTCGCGTGTGCCGAGCGCGGTGAGGAGCGCGACGGCTTCGGGGCTGGCCGGGCGGGCGGTGGGGCCGTCGGCCGGGCCGCCGGCGGGTTCGGGGCGCGGGTCCGGCGGGGTGGGCTCGGCCGGGGGTGCGGCCGGGGTGCGCGCCCGTTCGGGTTCCGGGGGCTTCGTGCGTGGATGTGGCAACGAGGTTGCCGCATCCACGCAGGGTGGTGCGGTCTTCGGCGGGGCTGCCGGGGTCGCCTGAGCCGCCTCGGGGTGGGCGAGTTCGGGGAGGGTGTAGATGTAGGTGCGGGTGACGAAGCGTCCGCCCGGGCCGCGCAGGACGCGGCGCTCCAGCCAGCCGTCGGCCTCCAGTTCGCGCAGGGCGCGGCCGATGACGGTCTCGCCCTCGGTGAAGTGCTTCTGGAGGGCTTCGATGGTGACGGGGGTGCCGTCGGGCATGGAGTTGATGTAGAGGGCGACGCCTACGGTGACGGCACTGCCGGGCCGCTGGGCGAGGCGGTTGGCCAGGATGGTGAAGTTCCCGGACAGACGTGTCCGGACATGGATGGCGCCGGATACCGGCGCGTTAAGCTGCGCAGTAGCCATGGGGAAGGTGCATTCTTCCTTGGTGGTGAGGCCCTCGCGTCCGGGACTGCAATCCTGGCCGGGGGCCGATTTGTGTGGGTGTCTCCCGCCGACAGTAACCCCGTTTCGCCACCCTGTGTGCACGTTTCACCCTGACGGGTGACTCCGCCAGGAAGGGCGGGCGGGTGGGGAGTCCTTCATCAGTTGAGTCCTTGGGAGGAGCTCCGGGCTCACCGGGCCCCGGTGAACGGCGTCCGGTCCCGTGCGACCGGGCCCCGGACATCCAGGTCCCGTGCGACCTGCGCGTTCGGACGTCGCGGCAGCGGGGCGAGGGCTTGTACGCGTGGGGCGGGCGGTTGTACGCGACGTGCGGCGTGACGACGCATGCGCTCGCGCGTTCGCCGGAGGGAGGTGGTGGACGGTGAGCCAGACGACGGTGGACAGCGACGGACAGCGCCCGGAGGACGACCCGGGCACGGGCGTCGTCGCGGCGTTCGGCAGGCAGTTGAAGCTCTTGCGCATCCGGGCGGGAATGGAACGCCCGGACCTCGGCGCGCGGATCGGTTACGCGCCCTCGACCATCGCGGCGTTCGAACAGGGACGGCGCATCCCGCTCCCCCGCTTCGTCGACCAGGTGGACGAGGCCCTGGACGCGGGAGGCGTACTCAAAGCCCTCAAGGAGGAGCTGGCCCAGGCGCAGTACCCCCGCTTCTTCCGCGATGCGGCGAGGTTGGAGGCGGAGGCCGTCGAACTCCACGTGTACGCCGCTCAGGCCGTCCCGGGACTTCTGCAGACCGAAGAGCACGCCCGCGCGGTCTTCGGGATGCGGCGCCCCCTGCTGGACGAGGACACTGTCGCGCAGCGCGTGGCTGCCCGCATGGCACGGCAGGAGATCTTCTGCCGCAAGGCGTTGCCCACGCTGAGCTTCGTGATCGAGGAAGCGGTGCTCCGGCGGCCCATCGGCGGCAGACAGGTCATGCGCGGACAGTTGGAGGAACTGCTTCTCAGCGCGCAACGACGCAACGTCGAACTCCAGGTCATGCCGATCGAGCGGGAGGAGCACGCTGCTCTGGCGGGCCCCTTCACCTTGATCGAGACCCGGGACGGGCGCAGGATCGCATACGTTGAGGTCCAGAAGGACAGTCGGCTCTACACGGAGCGAGCGGCGGTCAGAGAGATCGAGGAGCAGTACGGAATCCTCCGGGCCCAGGCGCTGACTCCACGAGAGTCGATGGTTCTCGTCACCGAACTGCTGGGAGACACATGAACATCGAGGCGCGCAAGCTGACCGTGCCGGACGCCGCCTGGCGCAGGAGCAGTTACAGCAGCGGCGAGGGCGGGGAGTGCGTCGAGGTCGCCGCCACGGCTGCCGCTTTGCATGTCAGGGACTCCAAGCGGGTGGGCGGGCCCATGCTGAGCCTGTCGCCCGAGGCGTGGGCGGCGTTCGTCGGGCTTGCCGCCCGGCAGGCGGACTGACAGGCCCGGAGAAGCACCGGCACCGGGCCCGGTCGTGTGCACGCCACACGACCGGGCCCCGTCGCGCACGCGTCGGGGGCGGGAGTCACGGCGCTCACGCCCCTCCTTCCCGATCTCCCCGAATTCGTCCTGGACGGGCGATCCTGCGCCCCTGCGGCATCCGCGTCGACTACGCGCCGGAAGGGGACACGCCGTGAACGGACCGTCCCCGGACGCCCGGACGGAGCGGAATTGACCGGTACGGGTGAACGGGCGGGAGTTCACGGGCCCTTGGGCCGGCCAGTGCGTACGGTGGGCACGGCCGGAAGATCGTTCGTGGTGGACGACCCGGGCTGCGGGACAGATGCGGACGAGGGAGAGCGGGGAAGAGCGGCATGGCCGAGGCCACGGCGGGCGAGAAGGACGAGCGGGTGCTCGGGCGCAGGTGGACCGTGCGCCTGGACGCCGCCGGACGTGGCACGACGGCGGTGCGCGTCTCCTGCAGCCGGCCCGCCTGTCCCGACCAGGGGCTGCCGTCCGCGGCGGCCGGGCGGGGGGCTGCGGTCGCCCATCTCAGGGAGCACCTGCAAGCCGCCCCGGCGCCGCGCGCCGACGCGTACTGCGCGTGCCGGGCCGAGGACTGCGCGGCGCACGTCGCTCCCACCGAGGGGCAGAGGCGCGCCGAGCCGTGGCGGTGCGGCGGAGCGGTCGTCCTGGCCGTGGTCAGCGACCGGGGAGGCCGCTGGTGGCAGGCCCTGGAGTGCTGCACGCGGTGCGCGGCCGCGCTGCCCCGCGCGAGGACCGTCGCCACCTCTGCCGTCGCCACCTCCGCCGTCGGATCCGCCCCGGTGATCGGCGACCAGGCTGCCGCCGGAGGCCCGACGGCCGCCGCCGT
This sequence comes from Streptomyces sp. CNS606, assembly GCF_000426325.1. Taxonomy (NCBI): domain Bacteria; kingdom Bacillati; phylum Actinomycetota; class Actinomycetes; order Kitasatosporales; family Streptomycetaceae; genus Streptomyces; species Streptomyces sp. CNS606. Next base: position 247,549 of record NZ_KE384522.1, on the reverse strand, counting down.
CGGCACTCCGCACTTCTCCGACGGCCGGACGCACGCCGGTGGCCCGCCCGCGCGCGCGGCCCGGGAGGTGCCCGCGCCGCGCCCGGCGCCGGCCCGGCGGCGTCAACGCGGGAAGATCGCCCAGCGATCCGTCCCGCCCGACCTGCGGCCCGTCGTCCTGCGCGACGAACTCATCGAACTCGGGAACCTCTTCCGCCGCTACCAGCGGCGTACCGAGCCCGACCTGGCTGTGCTCGGCGACCTGCACGAGCGCAAGGCTCGCGCCTTCATCGCCTGGGCGCAGGTCACCGGCGACCCGGACTTGCGGGCGGAAGCGGAACGGGCCGAGCAGTCCGCGGCGACCGTTCGCATGCAGCACCGGCACCGGAACGGGGAGCGCACGGAGGAGGACGAGCCGGCGGTCGCCCGGCTGCTGACGGCTCCGGGACAGTGGGAGCAGGCACGTGCCGTCCTCGCTCACGTCGCGGGTCACACTCCGCTGCCCGGCGCGCAGGCACGGCTGCTGGTGCTCATGCTGACCCTGCGCACGGCGCACTCCGGCACCGGCAACCTCGTCGGACAGGACCTCGCCGGGCTGGGTCTCGACGATCCGGAAGCCCTGGCCGAGCAGTTGACCGACTGCGGCTGGCTGCGGCTTCCCAGTACGGCGAGCGACCTGCTGGCGTCCCGCCCGGAGAGCCCCACACCGGTCACGGTGCCCTCCCTGGTGCCCGGCGAAGACGCCTCCGCCCCCTTCACCTTCGGCAAGAAGGCCCGTGCCAAGCTCTCCGGCTGGGGCCAGCGGGTGGTGTCGGACAAGAAGCTCCGCAAGCGCAAGGCACCCGCGCCCGTCCGGCTGCTCGCCCTGACGCTGGCCACCCGGACCGACGCCGACGGGCTGCTCGGAGCCGGCGACGAGGGCCTCCCTCTGGAGTCCCTGCTCCAGCAGGTCCCGGTGGAGCAGGGTGAACTGGCGGACCTGGTCGACCGGTTGACGCAGGCCGACTGGCTCACCGACGCAGCTCTCACCGACAGCCACCTGACCGGTCGGCTGACCGAACGCGTCCTCCCCCTCACCTGCCCCCTCGTCTGAACCGACTGCGGACGGCCGTCGCCAGCGGGCCACTTGTGAGCGCGCTACGGTGGGGCGCGGAGGAGATCATCGCCTCTCGACGGTACGGTCCGGCGCCCCGCCCGCGGCCAGGCGCTGGATGTCCTTCAGCGCGTCGACAAGGCCGATGATGCCCTCGGGGCTGAAGCCGTACGGCCCCTCCCACTGCACGTCCGCGCCTTTCACCTGCGCGTTGTATTCGTCGACCATGCGGTCCGGGCCATACGGCCCTTCCGAGCGCTTCGCTTCCCTGTGCCCGTACGTGAACGTGTAGGAGTGGAAGTCCTCGTAGCGCACGAAGAGGGAACTGGTGTCCGTCGATATCCGGATTCCGAGGCTGGTGAAGGCGAGGCTGTAGGGAGGAGCAAGAATGCGCCGCTTCCACGGCCAGACAGCGATCAACTCCTCGTCGTCCGCAAGCGCATGGGACGTACGAGCCTTGGCGACCTGCTTCGTCTCCGGCTGTCCCGCCCTGATCAGCTCGAATCGGGGGAGAAGCGGCATGTTCTCCAGGCGGACACGGACCAGTGTCGGCATTCCGGGCGGCAGCGCAGACTCGGCAACCGGAGCCGGCATCGTGGCAGGCATCGGCTGGTCCTCCTCGGGCACGGTTGTGTGCGCCGTGTTTCGCGCGAAGGACACCACGTCGATCACCCCACTGGTGCCCAGATCGGGTGCCTGTTGCTTCAGCCGCACGCGAGCGTGACGGTGCAGTGCTTGCACGGTGAGCAGTTCGCCACCACCCGGTACGCCGTTGTGCAGGAGGTCGAGCAGCACGCGGGTAAAGGCCGTGTAGGGGGCACCGGGCGGGGCCTGCGCCGCCTTGGTCGGGGCGGACGCGGTGAGAACGCAGTGCCCCGGAAGCGCGGCCAGAGCAGCCAGATCCTCACCCGCTGACATCCGTCCGAGGCGCGCGGCCCTGCCGCTGTAGCAGCAGTCCAGGATCACCACGACGTGGCGCACGGCGTTACTCGGTCTGGTGATCCTTCGGTTGAGGTACTCGTAGCGTAAAGCGGTGTCGACCTCGCCCTGTTCGGTTCCCGGCAGTGCCAAGTACAGCTCGTCCGACTGGCTGTCGGCCAGGCCGTGCCCCGCGTAGTAGACGACCAGGGTGTCCGTGGCCTTCTCCTTGGCGGCGGTTCCGGCTTTCGCGATGAAGTCGTCGCGCACCCTGTTGGGCTCGACCACGTCGATGCGCTCGGGCGGCAGGCCCCAGACCGCCGGATGGGTCAGCGCGGCCTTGACCGCGGCCACGTTGTTCGAGACGGCAGGCAGGTCCTCCAAGTTGTCGTAGCGGGACACGCCCGCGATCACTGCCCAGGAGGCGCCCGGGTCGGCGAGCCGACGCATCTACGTCGGATCCTGTGTCCTGGCCTCGCCGGCCATCTGTCGGCTCAGCTCTTCAGGAGACCGCCGCTCCTCGTCGGAGAGGGTGATCGGCTCCGTCCCGGAGCCGGCGGTCACCGCGACCTCCGCGGAGCCCAGTGGCCGGGTGTTCCGCCAGGATGCGATGGCGGAGATGAGCGCCGCCGCAGAGCTGAGCGCTGCCGCCCCTGCTGACACGACGGCCGAGATCGTCAGCGGGTCCGGTCCCATGGCTCCGGGCCGGTTCTCGTCCGAGCCCCGGGTCAGCTCCACCCGGGAGACGAGGTCGACATCGTTGCTCAGCCACCGGTACAGGGAGTCCAGCTCCCCGTCGTCGCCTTCGTGAGCCATGGAGATGTACAGCTGCATGGTCCCCCGTCTCATGCGCACGTTGTGCTGCCTCGGATGGCATCTTCCCTCGCAGGGCGGGCATTTCGCCTTGCCACAGAGGATTCTTCCGTCTGGTCCGCGCCCCAAACGTCGATGTCGAGGGTGTGGGGCTCGGCCGGCTCAACCCTGAGACCGTTCCCCACGGGACACCTCCTGCGGCACGTGGCATGGGCGGCCGGTCCGCGTGCGCGATCATCGAAGCAGGCGAACCCGGGCTCGTCTGCTCCGACCGCTACAGCAGCGCGCGGAGGTGGTCGGCGAGGAGGTCCCAGCGCCAGTGGGACTCGACCCAGGCGCGGCCCGCCGTGCCCATGCGGGTGCGGAGCGCGGGGTCGGCGAGGAGGGTGACGAGGCGGTCCGCGGCCTCGTCCGGGGAGCCGCCGCGGACGACCCAGCCGGTCTCGCCGTCCCGGACGGCGTCCGGCGCGCCGCCGGAGTCGCCGGCGACGACGGGGAGCCCGGTCGCGGAGGCCTCCAGGTAGACGATGCCCAGGCCCTCCACGTCGAGGCCGCCGCGCCGGGTGCGGCAGGGCATGGCGAAGACGTCGCCGGCCCCGAAGTGCGCGGGCAGGTCCTCCCACGGCACGGCGCCGGTGAAGTGGACGGACGCGCGGACGCCGAGCCGCGCGGCCTGCTTCTCCAGCTCGGCGCGGTGGGGGCCGCCGCCCACGACGAGCAGCACCGCGTCCGGCTGTGCCGCGAGTACCCGGGGCATCGCGGCGATCAGGGTGTCCTGCCCCTTGCGGGGCACCAGGCGGGAGACGCACACGACGACGGGACGGTCGGCGAGGCCGAGCCGTTCGCGTACGTCGTCGCCGCCAGAGTCGGGGTGGAAGGTCTTCTCGTCGACGCCGGGCGGCAGCTGCACCATGCGGGCGGCTGCCTCGTCGCTCAGTGCGCGGGCGATCCGGGAGCGGGTGTATTCACCCAGATAGGTGAGCGTGTCGGTGGTGTCGCCGATCCGTCGGAGCAGGCGGCGGGCGACCGGGAGCTGCGCCCAGCCGGCCTCGTGCCCGTGGGTGGTGGCCACGATGCGTTCCGCGCCGGCCCGGCGCAGGGCGGGCGCCATCAGTCCGAGCGGTGCGGCGGCGCCGAACCACACGGAGCGGCAGCCGTGTTCGCGCAGCAGGCCGACGGCCCGGCGGGTGACGCGCGGCGTGGGCAGCAGCATGGTCGTGCGGTCGCGGACGACGGTGAAGGGCTGTGCGGCGTCGAAGGCGGCGGTGGCTTCGGCGCCCTCCCGGCCGCGTTTCCAGGTGGAGGCGTAGACGACGACGCGCTCGGGGTCGAGGCGCTGGGCCATGCTGTGCAGGAACGCCTGGATGCCGCCGGGCCGGGGCGGGAAGTCGTTGGTGACGATCAGCGTGGTGCGCGCGGCGGTCGTGTCCATCGCCGCCGACAGTACCGGGTGGCCCAGGCCCGCCCGGCGGCGCCGTGGGCGGCCCCCGGCCCGACGCGGCGGTACTGTCTGCGGCATGCGCCTGTCCACCGCCGCCGTCACGGCCGTCTGGATCGCGTCGCGAGCGGTCCTGATGCTCCTCGTCCTCAAAGTGATCACGCTGCCGGGTCCGGACGTGACCACGGACGTCTCGGTGATCTACCACGGCTGGTACGAGGTGCTGCGCGGCGGAACGTTCCCGCAGGGGGACGTGACCTGGCAGTACCCGCCGGTGGCGGCCCTGGCGGTGACCTCGCCGGCGCTGCTCCCCTTCCTCGGCTACACCACGGCGTTCTTCGTGGTCGCCTGCGTCGCCGACCTCGTGGTGTTCGCGTCGCTGCTGGCGGCGGGCCGCGGCCCGGGCCGGCGGCAGGCCGGTGCGTGGTGCTGGACGGTGGGGCTGCCCCTGCTGGGGCCCACGGCGTACGCGCGGTACGACGTGCTGGTGGCCGCGGTGGCGGGGGCCGGCCTACTGGCGCTGCTGCGCCGGCCCGCGGTGGGCGGGGCGCTGGCGGCGCTCGGGGCGCTGCTGAAGGTGTGGCCCGTGCTGCTGCTGGTGGGCGCGCCGCGGGGGCGCCCCACGCGGGTGGCGTGGTCGGTGGCGGCAGGCGCGGCGGCGCTGCTGGCGCTGGCCTTCGCCATGGAGATGCCGGGGGCGTTCCACTTCCTCACCCACCAGCGGGACCGCGGTGTGGAGGTGGAGTCGCTGGGGGCGCTGGTCTTCCACGTGGCGCGCCACTTCGGCTGGGAGGGGCAGGTCCTGCTGCGCTACGGCTCGGTGGAGTTCCTCGGGCCGTACGTGGGCCTGGTCGGCACCGTCTCGCTGGTGGCGAGCGCGCTGGCGCTGAGCTGGCTGCTGCTGTGGCGGGTCCGGGCCCGGGCGTGGACGGCGGCGACCCCGGCGGACGCGGCGTTCGCCGCGGTGCTGCTGTTCGTGACGACCAGCCGGGTGATCAGCCCGCAGTACATGGTGTGGCTGGTGGCGGTGGCGGCGGTGTGCTGCTGCCTGCGGGCGAGCCGGATGGGTCCGCCCGCCGTGCTGGTGGTGCTCGCGACGGGGGTGACGCTGCTGGAGTTCCCGGTGTATTTCGGCGAGGTGGTCGGCAGTACGGGACTGGGCGTGACGCTGCTGGCGGTCCGCAACGGCCTGCTGGTGGTGGCGACGGTGTGGGCGTGCGTACGGCTGTGGCGGGCGACGGTCTCGGAGCCGCGACGGGCGGCGGAGCGTGCGGAGGCGGCGGCCGCGTACGAGGGGCGGGTGCCGGCCCGGCACGGCCCGCGTCCCGTGGTGGCGGGCGGCACGGGAGCCGGGGGCGCTGCGGGCCGGACTACCGGGCCAGCTCCGCTCGGAGAGCGGAGTGCCACATCCGGATGAACGCCTCCCGGTCCACGGCCAGTACCTCCCGCAGGGCGCCGTCCACGGCCTGCGCCGGGCCCTCTTCGGCCGCGCCGACGGCGCGGTAGAAGGCGGCGAGCCGGCCGGCCCCCCACCGGTCGGCGATCATGCGGCAGGCCAGCCAGCTGCCCTCGTACGCCCGGGCGAGCGCGTCCGGGTCGCCGGTGAAGCGGAAGTCGGCGTCCGGCGGCAGCCGTCGGGGCAGGTCGCCTGCCCGTACCGCTTCGGCCAGAGTGGGCGCGGCGACGGACGGGTCGGCCCCGGTGCCGCGGTAGCCGACCCAGTCGGCGAGCCCTTCGGAGAGCCACAGGGGCGTGCTGCCGTCCGTATGGTCCCGGGTCGCGACGTGCGCGGTCTCGTGGGTGAGCACGACCTGCCGGCCGCGGTCGCTCAGCAGCGCGTACGCCTGCCGGTTGACGACGATGCGTCCTCTCTCCCCCGGTTCGCCTCCGCGCGGGCCGGTGGTGACGGCGGCGATGCCCTCGTAGGTGGCGGGTTCGCCGTCGAGCAGTTCGGCCATCCCGTCGACGGAGGCGGGCACCAGGACGACGGTGCGGCGGGACCAGGGGTCGGGCCAGGCGGCGGAGACGGCGGGCACGGCCCGGTCGGCACGGGCGGCGATGCGCCGCAGGGTGCCGTGGTCCACGGTGCCCAGCACCAGGCTGTGTTGGCCGTGCACCACGCGGAGACGGCCCTGCTCCCACAACTGCCGTCCCCGGCCGTGTCGTTCGCCGGTGATCCACCAGCGGCCGTCGTGGCGCCGGAGCGCGAAGGTCTCCTTCTCGACGACGGGAGGGCGGTCGCGGTCCCCCAGCCGGTAGCGCAGTTCGACCACGGCGTCCGCGCGCTCGTGGTGCGTCCGGACGCTCCGCACCCGGTACGTCCAGGTGGCGACCGGGAGGCGGGCGAGGTTGGCTGCCACGGTGCGCTGCGCGGCACGGTAGTCGCCGGAGCGGGGGTCCACGGCGGCGAGGTAGCGGGAGGTGTCGGCGTCGCGCACGGCGGCGGCCTGCCGGTCGAAGAGGGCCTGCACGGCCTGCTCGGTGTCCCGGACGGAAGGGTCGGGACCGGTGCAGCCGGCCGCGCCGAGGAGCAGCGCGGCGACCGGCGCGCACACGGCGGCCCGTACGGACGCGTGTCTCCTGCGGTGCACGGGGGGATGCTACGCGAGGCGGCACCGTTCGGGGCGGCGCGTGAGGTGCGGCCCGTCGGGGGCGGCCCGTCAGGGGCGGGTGACCGCGGAGACCGGCATCATGCCGACCGGGTCGTAGCGGACCTGCGCGCCCGGGTACGGGGAGTGCACGACCTGCCCGCCGCCGACGTACATGGCGACGTGGCTGGCGTCGCTCCGGTAGATGACGAGGTCCCCGGGGCGCGCCTGGGAGAGCGGCACGCGCCGCCCTGCGCCGCTCTGGCCCTGCGAGGTGCGCGGCAGGGCCACTCCGGCCCGGGCGTAGGACCACTGGGTGAGGCCGGAGCAGTCGAAGGCACCGGGCCCGGCCTGGCCCCAGCCGTAGGGCGAGCCGACGACGCTGCGGGCGGCGGCCACCGCTGCGGCGGCACGGGCGGAGGAGGCGGCCCCGGTGGTGACGGGGGCGCGGCCGGTGCCGCGCGAGGCGCGGTCGTGGGCGGCGCGGTCGGCCGGCGACATCCGGTCCAGCAGGCGCTGCGCGGTGCCGAGTCTTCGCTGGACGGCCTTCTTGTGGCGCTTCAACGCGGCGCTGCGCCGCTCCAGTTCGGTCAGGTCGCGTCCCGCTTCGGCGCGGTACTGGTCGAGGACCCGCTGGGCCTCGCGCAGTTGCCGCAGCCGGTCGGCGTTGCGGGCGCCGATGCGGTCGAGGGTGGCGGCCTTGTCGAGGAAGTCGTCCGGGGCGGCGGAGAGCAGCAGGGCGACGGAGGGGTCGACCCCGCCGTTGCGGTACTGGGCTCCGGCCAGCGCGCCGAGGTCGTCGCGCAGCCGGTTGACGACCGACTGCTTGCGGGCGGCCTGGTCCTGCACGTTCGCGATGCGGTCACGGAGGTCGTCGACGTCCTCGGACGCGGCGTTGTACTTCTCCGTGGAGCGTTCCGCCTGGGTGTGGAGGCGGTCCACGCGGGCTGCCACGTCCTGCGGCGCGCCGCTGCCCGGGTCGGCCCCGACCGGGGCCGTGGTGAGCGCGGCGACGGCGCCTGCCGCCGCCGTGAGGGCGGCGACGCGGACGGCGGGCCGGCCGGTGAGGGCCGTGCCGGGGTGACGGGGTGACCGGTGCGAGACCACGGGTCGCGCTCCTTCCGCTGGGCTGGGCGTAGGCCCGCTTGCCCGGCAGAATGTAGCGGCGCCGACACGGAGGGTCCACGCGCCGGGCCGGAGGAGGCGGCGGCCGTGGCGTGCCGCACGGACGACGGTGCAGGTCACCGTGGCGGCGGCGGACGGGAAGGCGTCAGCCTCACGCACGACGAACCACCCGTACGAAGGACGGGTGGTTCGTCGTGCGTGAAGGGGAAGGCGGGGCTGCGTCAGCCGACGCGGACGCCGTACATGAACGGCATGTTGTTGATCGACTCGTAGCGCACGTTGGCACCCGGCTTGGGGGCGTGCAGGATCTGGCCGTTGCCGGCGTACAGGCCGATGTGGTGCAGGTCGCCGTAGAACAGCACCAGGTCGCCGGGCTGGAGCGCGCTGCGGCCGATCTGGGCGCCGGCGCTCGCCTGGGACTGCGAGGTGCGCGGCAGCGAGACGCCGGCCTGCGCGTAGGCCCACGAGGTGAGCCCGGAGCAGTCGAAGGAGCTGGGGCCGGTGGCGCCCCAGACGTACGGCGAGCCGATCTTGCCCTGGGCGGCGCTCAGCGCGGCGGACGCGCGCTGCGAGGCGGGGACGCCGCTGCCGAGGTCGACGCGGTCGGAGGCGGCGCGGTTGGCGCGCGCCTCGTCGGCCTGCATCTCGGCGCGCTGCTCGGCGGTGAGGGTGTTGAGCAGGTCCCGGGCGTCGGAGAGCTTGCCCTGGATCTTCTTCTTCTTGCTGCCGAGTTCCTTGCGGGTCTCGGAGAGGTCGTCCAGCTTGGTGCGGGCCTCCTCGCGCTTCTGCTCGAGGGTGCGCTGCTTGCCCTGGATCTTGTCCAGCGCCTCGCTCTGCTTGGTGCTGAGCTGGTCGAGGGTGGAGGCCTTGTCCAGGTAGTCGTCCGGGTCGGACGAGAGGAAGAGCTGGATCGAGGGGTCGACACCGCCGTTGCGGTACTGCGCGGTCGCCATCGAACCGAGGCCGTCGCGCAGGTCGTTCAGCTCGCCCTGGCCGCGCGCCACCGAGTCCTGGAGGTTGGAGATGTCCTTGTTGAGCTTCTCCTGCTTCTCCTTGGCGCCGTTGTACTTCTCGGTCGCGCCCTCGGCTTCTTCGTAGAGCTTGTCGACCTTCGCCTTGACCTCGTCGAGGGAGGGCTTGGAGGGCGCCGCCTGCGCGCTCTGGGAGGTGAGGGCCACGGCTGCGGCAGCGGTCGCCGTCATGACGGTGACACGGGTGCGACTGGGCTGCTTGGGACGACGGTGGGACGCCACTGGGGCGAGCTCCTTCTTCCTCAGCCGCCTGCCGGTCGGTCTTTCCGGCCCCACTCCCCGCTTGGGCGGCGGCTCGTGGGACGAGGCGGTACCTCCGCTGTCACCCCGGATGAGTGATCGGTTTCGCGGTGGTTCGAGCCCAGAGATTAGCCACGCCCATCTGATCGGATCAAATCCCTCAGAGAAATTGCCGTGCGGATCACAGGATTCTTTACTCTCATCACACGCGCAGCGACCGCCACTTGACAGCCCGTAGGAGCAATACGGGGCAACCGGGCACAACCGTCCCATCGGGCGCACCGGGGACAACTGCCCCCATGTGTACGCCGGGTGCGGTCAGGTACGGCCGAGGCGGCGCAGCAGCAGCGCGGAGGACACCGGCCGGGCACCCGCGGCGGCGCAGCCGTCGGCCACCTCGCGGTCGGAGGAGACCACGACCACGGCGCGGCCCGGCGGTTCGGCCCGCACCAGTCGGCGGATCAGCTCGTCCGCGGTCTCGCCCGGCTTGCTGAACAGCACCCGCACCCCGCGCGGGGGCGCCAGCAGCACCGGCGCGGCCAGTTCGGCCCCGTCGAAGACGCAGGTCATCTCCGCGCCGGTCTGCGCGGCGAGCACCGCGAGCCCGCCGAGGAGCCGCAGCCGCTGCTTCTCCAGCGGCATCGTCGGATAGCCGGTCTTGGTGACGTTGTAGCCGTCGACGACGAGATGCGCCTGCGGCAGCGACAGCAACTGGTCCAGCAACGCCGGGTCGCTCTCCGACAGCGCCCGGGCCGCGACGTCCTTGGGGCTCATCCGGCCGGGCTGCACCGCGTCCACGGTGTCCGCCGGGCGCAGTTCCGCCGGGGGCAGCGCGAGTTCGCGCCGCAGGCCCTGGGCCGCGTCGAGCACGGTGTCCAGCAGCAGCCGGACCCGCATGTCCTCCACGCTGCGCCCCTCACGGGCGGCGCGGCGGCCGGCTTCGAGCGCCGACTCGGTCTCCGCGAGCCGCGCCTTGAGCCGGCGCACCTCGCCGTCGGTAGCCGCCTTCTCCGCCGCGTGGGCGGCCCGCTGCTCGTCCCTCTCGGCCCGCAGCTTCCGCAGGGCCGCCTCGCCCCGCTTCACGTCGCTCTGCGCGCTGCGCAGCTTCCGCTGCACCGCCTCCAGGTCCTTGCGGGCCGCCTCGCCCTCCCCGCGGGCCCGTTCGGACTCGGCGCGCTGCGCGGCGCGGGCCTCGGACAGTTCCTTGCGCAGCCGCGCGAGTTCCCGCTGCGTCTCCTCCCCCGCCTGTTCGGCCTGGGCGCGCTGCGCCTCCTCACCGGCCGCCGTCACCTGCTTCACCCAGCCCGGCGGGCGCAGCACGTAGGCGAGCGCCGCCACGTCCACCGGGTCGGCGGCGGCCGGCGCGCGGCCGGCCTCCACCGCCTCCGCCAGTTCGGTGACCAGGTCGCGGAGCCGTACGGCGACACGCCGTCGGAACACCGGATCGCTCTCCAGCGCCGCCGCCATGGCGTTGCCGCCGAACTTCGCGCGGCGCTGCGGCGTGAACCGGGCGTACTGGCGCAGCGGCCCCGGCAGCTCCGCCACGGTCAGGTCGCCGATGGCCTCGCCGGTCAGCGCGACGACCCGGCGCCGCACCCTGTCGGGCAGCGGGCGGTCGAGCGACTCGTCCGGCGGCACGCGTGCGTCGTCGCGCTCACCGTCGCTGTGTTGCTCCACCGCTCACACCTGCCCAGGTTCCTCCGACCGCCGCGCCGTCTCAGGCCTGTGCTCCCGAGGCACCCGGGGCTCCCGAGGATCCCGAAGCCTCCGGTGCCTCCTTCGCCTCCGCGCCGGGCCGGTCCACCAACTCGATCCGGTCCACCGCGTCGCACCAGCGGCAGCGGACCGACTCGATGCTCTCACTGCGTACGTCCCGCTCCTCGACGGTCGGCTCGCCCGCCAGGTCCAGATGGACGAACTCGACCACCGTGCTGGAACGGGTCACGTCGAACCGGGTCAGATTGCCGCACAGCGCGCAGCGCCAGCGTGTCGTCCTCGTGGGCTGGGGAACCGCCATGATGTCGTCCACACTCCTTCGGTGCCGGCCGTCCGGGGACCCCATCGTCTCCACGGGTGTACTGCCGGTCACCTTACGACCTCGGGCCCGCAGCGCGTGTCGGGCGGACCCCGCCGTGGCCGACCCGTCATCATCCGCTGCATGTCCGCCACCGGTACCCGCCCTCCTACCCGCTCGGTGCGCGGTCACCCCGTGGCGACGTACACCCTCATCGGCCTCTGCGCCGCGGTCTTCCTGCTGGGCCCGGCAGCCGGGCTCGGCACCGGCGGTGAGGGCGCCCTGTACCGGGAGCAGGCCTCCTACTACCGGCGCTGGGGCGTCGTCCCCACCGAGTTGTGGAGCGGCGCGGCGCGCCCGCTCCTCACCCCGCTGACCTCGCTCTTCGTGCACGGCGGGTGGCTGCACCTGCTGAGCAACCTGCTCTTCCTGTTCGTCTTCGGCGAGAGCGTCGAGCGACGGACGGGCGCGATCCGCTTCACCCTCTGCTACCTGGCCGTCGGCTACGCGGCGATGCTCTGCTACGCCGCCGCGCACCACGACTCCGACGAGACCCTGGTCGGCGCGTCGGGGGCGATCTCCGGTGTGCTGGGCGCCTTTCTCTACCTGCTCCCCCGGGCACGGGTGACCAGCGTGTTCCCCTTCCTGTGGTTCCTGCCGCTGCGCTTCCCCGCCTGGCTGGTGCTGGTGTTCTGGCTGGCCCTCCAGTGGCTGGCCGCGCGCCACGACACGGACGGTCCCGGCGTCGCCTACCTGGCCCACGTCGTAGGCTTCATGCTCGGCTTCCTCTACGCCTGGCGACGCTTCCGCACGGCGGACGCACCCGGCCGCCCGGCCGCCGCCCCCGACGAAGGGATCTCACCGTGATCACCTCGATCGTGCTGATCAAGACCAGCACCGACCGCATCCCCGAGATCGCCGAGCAGATCGCCGCCATCGAGAGTGTGAGCGAGGTGTACTCGGTAACCGGGGCGCACGACCTGATCGCGATGGTGCGGGTGGCGCGGCACGACGACCTGGCCGACGTGATCCCCGGGCACATCAGCAAGGTGCCCGGAGTGCTGTCGACCGAGACGCACATCGCGTTCCGCACCTACTCCCAGCACGACCTCGAGGCCGCGTTCGCCATCGGCCTCGACGCGTAGCCCCTGGGGGCGCCGGCCTACGGGCGCCCCCGTCCGTCACCGGCCGGCTCCGCCCGGGAGAAGCGGGCCTCAGCTGCGGCGGCGCGCAAGGGTGCGGACCGCGCGGACGAAACGCTCGACGTGCTCGTCCGGCGTTCCCGCCCCGAAGCTGACGCGCACCGCGTTGAGCGCCCCTTCCGAGGGCGCACCGCAGTCGCCGTCCTCGTCGTGCCGCCGCCCCAGCAGGTTCCGCAGCAGCGGATGCGCGCAGAACAGTCCGCTGCGCACCCCGATCCCGTACTCCGCCGACAGCGCGTCCGCGAACTCCGTGCCGTCCCAGCCGTCCACGACGAACGACACCACGCCGACCCGTCCGGCGGCACGGCCGCCCTCGCCACGGCCTTGCCCGCCGTCTTCGCCACGGCCGAAGAGCGACAGCACCCGGACCTCCGGCACCTGGGCCAGCCCGTCCAGCAGGACCTCCAGCAGGGCACGTTCACGTCGCACCAGCCCCTCCAGCCCGGCCTCCGCCAGCGCGCGGCACGCGGACGCCACCGCGTAAGCACCCACCACGTTCGGGGAGCCCGCCTCGTGGCGGGCGGTGCCGGTGCGCCACGCGACGTCGAGGCCGCCGTCCGGCTCGCGGGCGACCCGGCGACTGGCGCCGCCGCCGGCCAGGTAGGGCTCGGCCGCGTCGAACCAGTCGGACCGCCCGGCCAGCACGCCCGCACCGAACGGGGCGTACAGCTTGTGGCCGGAGAAGGCGACCCAGTCCACGTCGAGCCCCGCCACGTCCACCGGGTGGTGCGGGGCGAGCTGCGCCGCGTCGAGGACCACCCGCGCGCCGTGCCGATGCGCCACCCGGGCCAGCTCGCGGACCGGCCAGATCTCCCCGGTGACGTTGGACGCACCGGTCACGCAGACCAGCTTCGGCCCGTCCGGGCCGCCGTGCAGCGCCGCTTCGAGCACGGACACCGCCTGCTGCGGACTGCGCGGCGTGTCCAGCACGGTCGTCTCACAGCGGCGCCACGGCAGCAGCGCGGCATGGTGCTCGCTCTCGAAGACGAACACCCGCGTGCCGTCCGGGACCACCGCCGCGAGCAGGTTCAGCGAGTCGGTGGTGCCGCGGGTGAAGACGACCTGGTCGTCGGCACGGCAGCCGAGGAACGCGGCGACGGTCGCACGGCTGCGCTCGTACAGGTCGGTGGACAGCTGCGACAGGTGGCCGGAGCCGCGGTGGACGCTGCCGTAGTAGGGCAGGTAGGCGGCGACGTCGTCCCACACGCGGCGCAGCACGGGGGCGCTGGCCGCCTGGTCGAGCGCCGCGTAGGTGACCTCGGTGCCGTCGGCGACGGGCACGAGGACGTCGTCGCCGAGGACGGGAAGGGGGGTCGCCGCAACGGTGCGAGGAGCGGCGGGGGCAGGGGCGGAGACGGACATGTGCAGAGCACTCCCTCATGACCAGGACCCCTGGCTGTGTGTAGAGGGATCCGCGCTTGCCGCGGACCTTGCGTGTCCGCGACCTGGTCATCACCCGGGGCACCCCGCCACGGAAGGAGGGTTGCCGGACAGCGGGCCGGGGCCTTCGTCGCTGTCACTCGTGACCTGGACGGCAGTATGCCACACGCCCGCGGCGGGTCGCGCCGACGGCCCCCGCCGCCGCGAGCGGCGCCGGGGGCCGTCGGAAGGGGCGGCGCCGCGCCCCGCGAGCGCTACGCGTGGGAGGCGGCGACCCAGCGGTCGAGGGCGGACTTGGCGGCGCCGGAGTCCAGGGACTCCGCCGCGCGCGCGATGCCCGCCGCGAGCTGCTCGGCGAGCGGCTGGTCCGTCGGTTCCAGCGCGGTCAGCGCCGCCGCCGAGTTGAGCAGCACGGCGTCCCGGACCGGTCCCTGCTCGCCCTCCAGCAGGCGCCGCGCCACGTCCGCGTTGTACGCGGCGTCGGCGCCGCGCAGCGCCTCCACGGGCACCATCTCGAGGCCCACGGTCCGCGGGTCGAAGCTCTCCCGCCGGACGGTGCCGTCGCGCACGATCCACACCGTGGAGGTGCTGGTGGTGGTCAGCTCGTCCAGGCCGTCGTCGCCGCGGAACACCAGCGCGGAGGAGCCGCGTTCGGCGAGCACGCCGGCGAGGATCGGCGCCATCCGGGCGTCCGCGACGCCGGTGGCCTGCGCCCGCACCCGTGCCGGGTTGGTGAGCGGGCCGAGGAAGTTGAACGAGGTGGGGATGCCCAGCTCGCGTCGTGCGGCGGCGACGTGCCGCAGCGCGGGGTGGAACTTCACGGCGAAGCAGAAGGTGATGCCGGCCTCCGCGGCGACCTCCGCGACGCGGCGGGGGGTCAGCTCCAGGTTGACGCCCAGCTTCTCCAGCACGTCGGAGGCGCCGCTGGCGGAGGACGCGGCACGGTTGCCGTGCTTGACGACCTTCGCCCCGGTGCCGGCGACCACGATCGCCGACATGGTCGAGATGTTGACCGTCTTCGCCCGGTCGCCGCCGGTGCCGACGATGTCCACGGTCGGGCCGGGCACGTCGATGACGTTGGCATGCGCGTACATGGTGCGCACCAGGCCGGACACCTCGTCCACCGTCTCGCCCTTGGCCCGCAGGGCGACCGCGAACCCGGCGATCTGGGCGTCCGTCGCCTCGCCGCGCATGATGCGGTCCATCGCCCACGCGGACGCGTCCGCGGAGAGGTCCTCGCCGGCCAGCAGGGCGCTCAGCACGTCCGGCCAGGTGAGGTCGCCTCCGGTGGGAGAGCCGACGTCGGGAACGGTGTTCATGCTGCACGCTCCTGGGTTCGTCGGCCCGGCCGGGGCACCGGCGGACCGTGGGCAGGGGCCGGCGGCGGACGGCCGCCGGCCCGTCGGGAAGGGGCGGCGGCACGCGTACCGTCGCACGCCGCTCACCCTATCGGCGCGGGCGGCGGGCCCGGCGCAACGCCCGCATCGTGAGCCGGGGAAACACCCGGACAACGCCCGTGGGCCCCGGCCCTTCCTCGGGGGAAGGGCCGGGGCCCACGGTGTGGTGCACGCCGCCGGAGCGGTCCGGTCGGCGGCGGGGCGATCAGTGGTGGCCGTGGCCGCTGGTGATCTCCCGGTACTCCTCGGCGGTCGGCTTCGGAATCTGGCCGCTCTCCGGGCCGAAGTAGCTCTTGGAGAGCTTGGCGCGCATCCGGGTGCCGGGGCCGACCTTCCGCTTGACGCCGTTCTCGTCGGTCTCGGGACCGATCTCGAGCGGCTCGGGCTGGTCGTGCGCGGTGAGGGTGTGCAGCTGCTCCTGGCTGAGCGGCTCGTGGACCTCGATGAACTCGCCGTGCGGCAGGCGCTTGATGATGCCGGACTCGCGCCCGTGCAGCACCTTCTCCTTGTCCGCGCGCTGCAGGCCCAGACAGATCCGCTTGGTGATGATGAACGCCAGCACCGGCCCCGCGAAGAACATGATCCGGACGAACCAGGTGATCGCGTTGATCGAGAGGTGGAAGTGCGTGGCGACGAGGTCGTTGCCGCCGCCGATCAGCAGGACCATGTAGAGGGTGATCCACGCGACGCCGAACGCCGTACGGGTCGGGGCGTTGCGCGGGCGGTCCGCGATGTGGTGCTCGCGCTTGTCGCCCGTGACCCAGGCCTCGATGAACGGGTAGACCGCGATCGCCGCCAGGACAAGCGGGAAGATCACCAGCGGGATGAACACGCCGAGTACCAGCGTGTGGCCCGCGAAGTCGACCTCCCAGCCCGGCATGAACCGGATCAGGCCCTCCGAGAAGCCCATGTACCAGTCGGGCTGCGCGTTGGTGGACACCTGGTCCGGCCGGTACGGCCCGAGCACCCAGATCGGGTTGATCTGGAACGTCGCCGAGAGGACCGCGATGACGCCGAAGACGAGGAAGAAGAAGCCGCCCGCCTTGGCCATGTAGACCGGCAGCAGGGGCATGCCGACCACGTTCTTGTTGGTGCGTCCGGGGCCCGCGAACTGCGTGTGCTTGTGGTAGAAGACCAGGATCAGGTGCGCCACCAGCAGACCCAGCATGATGCCGGGCAGCAGCAGGACGTGCGCCGCGAAGAACCGCGGAATGATGTCGTGGCCGGGGAACTCGCCGCCGAAGAGGAACATCGACAGGTACGTGCCGACGACCGGCACGGACAGGATCGCGCCCTCCATGAACCGGACGCCCGTGCCGGACAGCAGGTCGTCCGGGAGGGAGTAGCCGGTGAAGCCGGTGAACATGCCGAGCACCAGCAGCAGGAAGCCGAACAGCCAGTTGACCTCGCGCGGCTTGCGGAAGGCGCCGGTGAAGAACACCCGCATCATGTGCACGAGCATCGCGGCGAGGAAGATCAGCGCGGCCCAGTGGTGGATCTGCCGGATGAGCAGACCGCCGCGGACGTCGAAGCTGATCTCCAGGGTCGAGGCGTACGCCTCGGTCATCCGGATGCCGTGCATCGGCACGTAGGTGCCGTGGTACTCGACCTCGGCCATGCTGGGCACGAAGAAGAGCGTCAGGAAGACACCCGTCAGGATGATGATGATGAAGCTGTAGAGCGCGACCTCACCCAGCATGAAGGACGGGTGGTCCGGGAAGATCTTGCGCATGTTGGCCTTGGCCAGGCTGTAGATGCCCAGACGGCCGTCGGCCCAGTCGGCCACCCGCTCGCCGGCGGGTGCCTTCTTCTTCGTCGTTGAAGTACTCATGCTCCGCGCTCCCAGAAGGACGGGCCGACGGGTTCGGCGAAGTCGCCTTCCGCCTGCAGGAACCCTTCGTCATTGACGCTGATCCTCAGCTGCGGCAGCGCGTGGCCGGCCGGACCGAAGAGCACCCGCGCACCGTCGGAGAGGTCGAACGTCGACTGGTGGCAGGGGCACAGCACGTGGTGCGTCTGCTGCTCGTACAGGCTGACCGGGCAACCGACGTGGGTGCAGATCTTCGAGTAGGCCAGCACGCCCTCGTGGCTCCAGTCAAGGGCCTTTTTGTCCTTGATGTCCTCGGGCTGGATGCGCACCAGCATGAGGGCGGCCTTGGCGATCTCGGTGTTGAACTCGTGGTCCTCGGGCTCCAGCCCCTCAGGCCGGGCGAAGGCCAGCGAGCCGACCGGGACGTCCTCGGGCTTGAGCGGCTCACCGGTGTTCTCGTTGATGAGCATCAGGCCCTTCTCCCAGAAGGTGTGCCGCAGCTTGTCCTCCGGCAGCGGACCGAGGTCGCGCAGCAGGACGACGCTGGACAGCGGGAGGAGCGCCAGCGCACCGAACATGGTGTTGCGCACCAGCTTGCGGCGGCCGAGCGCCGACTCCTGGGCGCCCTGGCGGAAGTCCGCCAGCACCTTGCGCTTCAGCTCGGGCTCCGCCTCGACCGGGTGACGCTCGTCGGCGAGCTCCACGTCCGACATCAGGGTGCGGGCCCAGTGGACCGCGCCGATGCCGATGCCGAGCAGCGCGACGCCCAGGGTCATGCCGAGGGCGAAGTTCAGGGCGCTGATGTGCCCGAGCGGCCAGATGTAGACGATCTGCTCGATCGGGAACGCGACGTAGGAGGCGATGAAGCCGACCGTGGCGAGCATCGAGATGACGAAGTACAGCGCGACGGTGCGCTCGGACCGCTTGGCGGCCCGCTCGTCGACGTCCTGGATGCGGTGCTCGTGGGGCGGCAGCCCGGGGTCACGGAAGGGGTCCTCCGCGAGGGCCGCCTCGGCGCCGTGCCCGGGGTCCTTCTCGGCCTCGTGGGCCTCGTCCCGCCGCTCGGGCAGATTCTCGTTCGGGTCGTGGTCTGACACGTTGTCGTGGGATCCAGTCTCGCTGCTCATGACTTCTTGGCCTTCGCTGTCCGGGCCGCGACCCAGATGGCCAGGGCGATCATCGCCCCGAGCCCGAACACCCAGGCGAACAGGCCCTCGGCCACCGGGCCGAGACCGCCGAGCTTGACGCCGCCGGGGGTCTCCGCCTCGTCGCTGTTGACTTCCTCGAGGTACGCGACGATGTCCTTCTTGTCGGACTCCGTCAGCACCGTGTCGGGGAAGGAGGGCATGGCCTGCGGACCGCTCTGCATGGCCTCGTAGATGTACTTCGGCTCGACGCCGCCGAGGTCGGGGGCGAACTTGCCCTCGGAGAGGGCGCCACCCTCACCGGTGAAGTTGTGGCACTGCGCGCAGTTCGTACGGAAGAGCTCACCGCCGTTGGCGATGTCCGCGCCCTCCGGGTTGTACTGCTCCTCGGTCGGGACGCTCGGGCCCGGGCCCAGGGAGGCCACGTACGCCGCCAGCTGGTCGATCTCGGCCTGCGAGTAGACCTTGGGCTTCTCGACGCCCTGCGGGCCGGGCTGCTGGAGCGGCATCCGGCCGGTGCCGACCTGGAAGTCCACCGCGGCGGCGCCGACGCCCACCAGGCTCGGACCGTCGCTGGTGCCCTGGCCGCCCTTGCCGTGGCAGCTGGAGCAGCCCACCAGGTAGAGCTTGCGGCCCTCCTTGATGGCGAGGGACTGGCCGGCCTTCGTGTCGGCCTTCGCCTCGTCGGCCGGCGCGAACGTGGCGTACAGCCCCCCGGTGGCCGCCAGCGCGAAGAGTAGGACGACGAGCGCCGCCAGCGGATGGCGCCGTCGTGCGGAGAGCTTTTTCACGGATTACCCCGGTGTCAGGATCTTCTGCGTCGATGCTTCTGGCTGTGTCTGCGCGTGGTCGGGCCGCGCGGCCCGGCTCACTTGATCAGGTAGATCGTGGCGAAGAGGCCGATCCAGACGACATCGACGAAGTGCCAGTAATAGGACACGACGATGGCCGCAGTGGCCTGGTGGTGGGTGAACCTCCTGGCCGCGTACGTCCGCCCCAGGACGAACAGGAACGCGATGAGGCCGCCCGTCACGTGCAGTCCGTGGAAGCCGGTGGTCAGGTAGAAGACGGAGCCGTAGGGGTCGGACGAGAGCGAGAGGCCCTCGTGCATGACCAGCTCCGTGTACTCGTAGATCTGACCGCCGATGAAGACCGCGCCCATGAGGAAGGTGATGATGAACCAGCCTCGGAGCTTCTTCACGTCACCGCGCTCGGCGGCGAACACGCCGAGCTGACAGGTGAGCGAGGAGAGCACCAGGATCGTGGTGTTCGTCGCGGAGAAGGGAAGATTCAGTGCCTCGGCGCTCTCCCTCCAGTACTCGGCACCCGTCACCGACCGCAGCGTGAAGTACATCGCGAACAGTGCCGCGAAGAACATCAACTCGGAACTCAGCCAGATGATCGTTCCGACGCTGGTGAGGTTCGGCCGGTTGACCGACGGGTGTGCGTGCCCGGTTTCTACTGCTGTTGCTGTCGCCACGCCCGTCATTATGTCGGTCGCTTATCCCGGGTTCACTTCCGGGGGTGCCGTTCGGTGTGTCCGGCGCCCGTGGACTGCGCAGACGGCCCCCGGGAAGGCCCCCGGAAGAGGGCACGAAGCGGTGTCGGCGGGCCCTTCGAGGGAGTAGCATCCGGCTCACCGGGACCGCGATCACGTACGGCTTCCCGGCCCGTCTCACCGACCCCTTCGCGGAGGAACGATGCAGCCGACCGCCACGGTGCTGGTCTACAGCGACGACGCCAACACCCGGGAGCAGGTCCGGCTCGCGGCGGGG
>NZ_KE384522.1:0-227590 GCF_000426325.1 Streptomyces sp. CNS606 | reverse complement strand
GGTCGCTGGTGAGGGTGCTGGTGATGCGGGCGGGGCGGACTCCGGCGGCGAGCCAGGCGTGGACGCCGGGGGCGAGGCGGTCGATCTCGCGGCGGGAGAGGGTGAGTCGGGGGTCGCGTGTGCCGAGTGCGGTGAGGAGCGCGACTGCTTCGGGGCTGGCCGGGCGGGTGGTGGGGCCGTCGGCCGGGCCGCCGGCGGGTTCGGGGTGCGGGTGCGGTGGGGTGGGTTCGGCCGGGGATGCGGCCGGGGTGCGCGCCCGTTCGGGTTCCGGGGGCTTCATGCGTGGATGTGGCAACGAGGTTGCCGCATCCACGCAGGGTGGTGCCGGCTCCGCCGAGGCTGCGCGGGTCGGGGGCGCTTGGGTGTCGTCGGGGTGGGCGAGTTCGGGGAGGGTGTAGACGTAGGTGCGGGTGACGAAGCGTCCGCCGGGGCCGCGCAGGACGCGGCGTTCGAGCCAGCCGTCGGCCTCCAGTTCGCGCAGGGCGCGGCTGATGACGGTCTCGCCTTCGGTGAAGTGCTTCTGGAGGGCTTCGATGGTGACGGGGGTGCCGTCGGGCATGGAGTTGATGTAGAGGGCGACGCCTACGGTGACGGCGCTGCCGGGCCGCCGGGCGAGGCGGTTGGCCAGGATGGTGAAGTTCCCGGACAGGCGTGTCCGGACATGGATGGCGCCGGATACCGGCGCGTTAAGCTGCGCAGTAGCCATGGGGAAGGGTTCAGCTTCCTTGTTGGTGAGGCCCTCGCGTCCGGGACGGCAATCCTGGCCGGGGGCCGACTTGTCTGGATGTCTCCGCCGACAGTAACCCCGTTTCGCCACCCTGTGTGCATGGTTCACCCTGACGGGTGGCTCCACCGGGAAGGGCGGGTGGGTGGGAAGTCCTTCATCAGTTGAGTCCTTGGGAGGAGTCCCGGGCTCACCGGGCCCCGGTGAACGGCGTCCGGTCCCATGCGACCGGGCCCCGGACATCCAGGTCCCCGTGCGACCTGTGGTTCTGGCAGGGCGTGAGGTCGTGGGGTGAAGTCCGACCGTGTGAGGAGAGGGCGGCCATCTGCGGCGGCCCGTCGACTGCGCCGCCTCGCCCATATCCGGTGGCGTCGGCATGAGTTCGACCCTGAGTACCGCCTACCGCTACCTCCGCGAAGCCGTCGACGTGCTGGCCGCGCACGCAAGAAGACCCCGCGCTCAGCGTCTCCGCTGGTCACGGGGTCTTTGGGCACTTCAGAAGGAGTACCCCCGGCAGGATTCGAACCTGCGCACACGGCTCCGGAGGCCGTTGCTCTATCCCCTGAGCTACGGGGGCGTGGCGCGCTGTGCGTGCCGACGGGTAGAACACTACCAGCCCGGAGGGGATGGGTCGGAACGGGTTTCCCGTGGGCGCTGGGGCGTGGGCCGGGGCGGTTGGAATCAGGCAAAACGCGGACGCGGGGCGTATCGGACGCATACGCTCGGGGTGTGCAGGGCGCGTCCGGCCGGGTGCTCGTCGTGGACGACGACGAGGTGATCCGGCAGCTGATCAGGGTCAACCTGGAGCTGGAGGGCTTCGAGGTCGTGACCGCGGACGACGGTGCCGATTGCCTGGAGGTCGTGCACGGGGTGCGCCCCGATGTGATCACGCTGGACGTGGTGATGCCGCGGCTGGACGGGCTGCGGGCGGCGGCGTGCCTGCGTGCGGATCCGAGGACGCGGGAGATCCCGTTGGCGCTGGTGTCGGCCTGTGGCGCGGGGGGCCTGGGGGACCGTGAGGCGGCACGGGTGGACGCGGTGCTGGCGAAGCCGTTCGAGCCCTCGGTGCTGGTCGGGATGGTGCGGCGGCTGGCCTGCCAGGCGCGCTCGGCGCGTGGCCGGGGCGGGAAAGGTGCCCCGTCGGTGCCGCACGGCTGAGACGGTCGACGGGTGCGCGGGGGCGGCAGCGGAGTTGCCGTTCCGACGCGGGTCCCACGCGGGCCCGGTGCGGAAGCAGGGGGAGGAAGCGCGGCGCGCCGTCCCAGCAGACGGAACCCGTTGGCGCGATACCACCCCTTCTCTCCTAGGCTGTGCCACGTGACACCGGCCCAGCTCTCGAGCACCGTGCAGCACGTTCTGCGCGGTGCGGTGGGCGATGCCGCGCCGGGGCGGGTGGTGGTGGAGTCACCGCCGCGCCGGGGGAGCGGCGACTATGCCACGGGCGCGGTGCTCCAGGCCGCCAGGGCGAGCGGGAACGACGCTCGGCGCCTCGCCGGCACGGTCGCCGACACCCTGGCCGGGGAGAGCGGCGTCGCCGGGGTCGAGGTGCAGGGGCCGGGGTTCCTCGACGTCACGCTGGACGCGGACGGCAGGGCCGCCCTCGTCCGCGCGCTGACCGGGCCGGACCACAGCACGCCCGACGCGCCCGCGCAGGACGTCAGCCGCTGGGCAGCGGCGACGGGGGAGGCGCCGGAGGCGTCGCTCCCGCGCACGGACGGCAGTTCCCTGTTCCGCGTGCAGTACGCCCACGCCCGCACGCGGGCGCTGCTGCGCAACGCCACCGACCTGGGCCTGCGGCCCGAGGCCGGAGCCGGCGGGCACGGGTACGGCGCTCCCGCCGAGCGGGGGCTGCTGGCGCTGCTCGCCGACCAGCGCCGGATAGTCGAGGCCGGGGACGCCGGGCGTCTCGCCCGCCACCTCACCGCCGTCGCCGACGCCTGCCACGCCTTCCACGAGGCCTGCCCGCCCCTGCCCCGGGGGGACGAGAAACCCGGGGCCGCCCATCGCGCCCGCCTGGCTCTCACCGAAGCCTGCGGAACGGTGCTGGCCGGCGGCCTGTCCCAGCTCGGTGTCACCGCACCCGCACACCTGTAGAGGGAAACCAGCCACGCTCATGAGCAGATCCGCACACCCCGCCGGGCCCCGCCACGCCGACGTACTGCCCGAGGGGCACTACTCCGGGCCGCCCGCCGACCTCAACGCACTCGATCCGCAGATCTGGGCCCGTACGGTCGTCCGCGCCGACACCGGCGCGGTCACGGTCGGCGGGCTGGACGTCCGGGACCTGGCCGAGGAGTTCGGCACCCCGGCGTACTTCCTGGACGAGTCCGACTTCCGCGAGCGCTGCCGCGCCTGGCGGGACGCGTTCGGCTCGGAGGCCGACGTGTTCTACGCCGGCAAGGCGTTCCTCTCCCGCGCCGTGGTGCGCTGGCTGCACGAGGAGGGCCTCAACCTGGACGTCTGTTCCGCGGGCGAGCTGCACACCGCGCTGGCGGCCGGCATGCCCGCCGACCGCATCGCCCTGCACGGCAACAACAAGTCGACGTCCGAGATCCGGGAGGCCGTCGAGGCCGGAGTCGGCCGGATCGTGCTGGACTCCTTCCAGGAGATCGCCCGCGTCGCGCACCTCGCACGGGAGCTGGGCACGGTGCAGAAGGTGCAGATTCGCGTCACCGTCGGCGTCGAGGCGCACACCCACGAGTTCATCGCCACCGCGCACGAGGACCAGAAGTTCGGCCTGGCGCTGGCCGACGGGCAGGCCGCCGAGGCGGTGCGCAGGGTCCTCCAGCTGGACAGCCTGGAACTGCTCGGCATCCACTCGCACATCGGCTCGCAGATCTTCGACACCTCCGGCTTCGAGGTCGCCGCGCACCGCGTCGTCGGCCTGCTGCGGCAGGTGCGGGACGAGCACGGCGTCGAGCTGCCGGAGATCGACCTGGGTGGCGGCCTCGGCATCGCCTACACCTCCGAGGACGACCCGCGGGAGCCGCACGAGATCGCCAAGGCGCTCGGCGACATCGTCACCGGCGAGTGCCGGGCGGCGGGGCTGTCCGTGCCGCGCCTGTCGGTGGAGCCGGGCCGCGCGATCGTCGGGCCGACGGCGTTCACGCTGTACGAGGTCGGCACCGTGAAGGAGCTGGAGGGGCTGCGCACCTACGTGAGTGTGGACGGCGGCATGTCGGACAACATCCGCACCGCGCTCTACGACGCCGAGTACAGCGTGTCGCTGGTCTCCCGCACCTCCGAGGCGGAGCCGATGCTGTCCCGCGTGGTGGGCAAGCACTGCGAGAGCGGCGACATCGTCGTCAAGGACGCGTTCCTGCCGGCCGATCTGGCGCCCGGCGACCTGCTCGCCGTGCCGGCGACCGGGGCGTACTGCCGCTCGATGGCCAGCAACTACAACCACGCGCTGCGGCCTCCGGTGGTCGCGGTGCGCAACGGCGAGGCGCGGGTCATCGTGCGCCGGGAGACGGAGGAGGACCTGGCGCGGCTGGACGTCGGCTGACGGGACGGAGGACCCGCCGGACTCCCGTCCCGGCGGGCCCGCCGGGACGTCGGGCTCCCGGAACAACGGGACACACCCGACCACCGAAGCGCGCGGCGTGAGACGTACGTTCCACATGCTGGATGGGGCGTGGACGAACCGGACCCGTGCGTGAGACTTGGACAACCACAACAGATGTGAGCGAGGTCGAATGATGCGTACGCGTCCGCTGAAAGTGGCGCTGCTGGGCTGTGGGGTCGTCGGCTCCGAGGTGGCACGCATCATGACGACGCACGCGCACGACCTCGCCGCGCGCATCGGCGCCCCGGTCGAACTGGCCGGGGTCGCCGTACGCCGGCCGGGGCGGGTGCGGGAGGGCATCGCCCCGGAGCTGGTGACCACGGACGCGAGCGGTCTGGTGCAGCGGGCGGACATCGACGTGGTGATCGAGGTCATCGGCGGGATCGAACCCGCACGCGGCCTGATCACCACCGCCTTCGAGCACGGCGCCAGCGTCGTCACCGCCAACAAGGCGCTGATCGCCGAGGACGGCGCCAGCCTGCACGAGACGGCCGAGAAGTACGGCGCCGACCTCTACTACGAGGCCGCCGCGGCCGCCGCGATCCCGCTGGTGCGGCCGCTGCGCGAGTCGCTGGCGGGCGACAAGGTCAACCGCGTCCTCGGCATCGTCAACGGCACCACCAACTTCATCCTCGACCGGATGGACACCGCCGGCACCGGCTACGGCGAGGCGCTGGACGAGGCCACCGCGCTCGGCTACGCCGAGGCCGACCCCACGGCCGACGTCGAGGGCTTCGACGCCGCGGCCAAGGCCGCCATCCTCGCCGGTATCGCCTTCCACACGCGGGTGCGGCTGGACGACGTGCACCGGGAGGGCCTCACCGACGTCACCTCCGCGGACATCGCCTCGGCGCAGCGCATGGGCTGCACGGTCAAGCTGCTGGCCATCTGCGAGCGGGCGGCGGACGGCCGCAGCGTCTCCGCCCGGGTGCACCCGGCGATGATCCCGCTGAGCCATCCCCTGGCGTCCGTGCGCGAGGCGTACAACGCGGTCTTCGTGGAGGCGGACGCCGCCGGGCAGCTGATGTTCTACGGTCCCGGCGCGGGCGGCGCGCCCACCGCCTCGGCGGTGCTGGGCGACCTGGTCGCGGCCTGCCGCAACAAGGTCAACGGCGCGCGCGGGCCGGGCGAGTCGGCGTACGCGCAGCTGCCGGTCTCGCCCATGGGCGAGGTCGTCACCCGCTACCACATCAGCCTGGACGTGGCCGACAAGCCGGGTGTGCTGGCCCAGGTCGCCACCGTCTTCGCGGAGCACGGCGTGTCCATCGACACGGTGCGCCAGCAGGGCAAGGACGGCGAGGCGTGGCTGGTCGTGGTCACGCACCGGGCGTCGGACGCGGCCCTCACCGCGACGGTGGAGGCGCTGCGCGGCCTCGACACCGTGCGCGGCGTGGCCAGCATCATGCGGGTCGAGGGCGAGTAGCGCGTAGCGAGCTACGCCCGGCCGGCCGGCCGTGACGCACCCGCGCGAGGAGGCGCGGGGACGACGCGGCCGCAGAGGGGTTCCAGGGGAACAAGGGGTTCAAGGGGAGCAACGAGGACAATGACCATCATGGAACGCATGCCCGCCGGCGCCACCACCCACCAGTGGCGCGGCGTCATCGAGGAGTACCGCGACCGGCTGCCCGTCGACGCGGAGACCGAGGTCGTCACCCTGCGGGAGGGCGGCACGCCGCTCGTCCCCGCCCGTGTGCTGTCCGCCGCCACCGGGTGCGACGTGCACCTGAAGGTGGAGGGCGCGAATCCGACCGGGTCCTTCAAGGACCGCGGCATGACGATGGCCATCACGCACGCCAAGGCGCGGGGCGCGCAGGCCGTCATCTGCGCCTCCACGGGCAACACCAGTGCCTCGGCCGCGGCGTACGCGGTGCGTGCCGGGATGGTGTGCGCCGTGCTGGTGCCCCAGGGCAAGATCGCCCTGGGGAAGATGGGGCAGGCGCTGGTCCACGGCTCCAAGATCCTCCAGGTGGACGGCAACTTCGACGACTGCCTCAACCTGGCGCGCGGACTGTCCGAGAAGTACCCGGTCGCGCTGGTCAACTCGGTCAACCCGTCCCGCATCGAGGGGCAGAAGACGGCCGCGTTCGAGGTCGTCGACGCCCTCGGCGACGCGCCCGACATCCACGTGCTGCCGGTGGGCAACGCGGGCAACATCACCGCCTACTGGAAGGGCTACCGGGAGTACGCGGACCCGGCGACCGGCGGCCCCGCCACCCGTACGCCCCGCATGTGGGGCTTCCAGGCGTCCGGCGCCGCGCCCCTCGTGCACGGTGCGCCGGTGACGGACCCCAGCACCATCGCCACCGCGATCCGGATCGGCAACCCCGCCTCCTGGACGCTCGCCGAGCAGGCACGGGACGAGTCCGGTGGGTTCATCGAGTCGGTGACCGACCGTCAGATCCTGCGCGCCTACCGGCTGTTGGCGGCCGAGGAGGGCGTCTTCGTGGAGCCCGCGTCGGCCGCCTCGGTGGCCGGTCTGCTCCAGGCGGCGGAGCAGAACCGTGTCGATCCGGGGCAGCGCATCGTCTGCACGGTCACCGGGAACGGGCTGAAGGACCCCGACTGGGCTGTGGCCGGAGCGCCGCAGCCGATCGTGGTGCCCGTCGACGCGGACGCCGCCGCCGAACGCCTCGGGCTGGCGTGACGGGGACGGTCCCGCGCGCCTGACGGCGCCCCGCCGCCCGCCGGCCGGTCAAGACCGCGGGGCGGGTTTCAGCCATCGGCGGGGCCCACGGGAGCACGCCCGGTCCGGAGCGCCGCAGCTCACCGGCGGTGCGGAGCACGTACGGTGATCCGACACGCATCGTGCGCCTCCCGTGCGCCCTGTGTCGCCGGGGAACCTTCCTTCGATAGGCTGGGTGCCAACCCCCTCCCACGCACGTGCGACGGAAGCAACGATGT
Source organism: Streptomyces sp. CNS606 (assembly GCF_000426325.1). Classification (NCBI taxonomy): domain Bacteria; kingdom Bacillati; phylum Actinomycetota; class Actinomycetes; order Kitasatosporales; family Streptomycetaceae; genus Streptomyces; species Streptomyces sp. CNS606. The sequence goes on along the minus strand of NZ_KE384522.1, from coordinate 220,400 downwards.
GCGGCTCCGTGGCAGGTGACGGGTGCGGTGCGGCACATCCGTCGCGGCCGCACCCCGCCGCCCCCGCACGTCGACCACGACCGCACGTCGGCACGACCCGCACGTGAAAGAAGAACCACACGAGGAGAGTCATCGGAAGATGGCCGGTCCCGCGTTCCGCGCAGCCGCCGTACGGGTGCGCGTCCCCGCCACCAGCGCCAACCTCGGCCCCGGTTACGACTCGATGGGCCTGGCGCTCGGCCTCTACGACGACGTGGTGGTCCGGGTCGCCGACTCCGGCCTGCACGTCGACATCGCGGGCGAGGGCGCCGCGACCCTGCCGCGCGACGAGGACCACCTGCTGGTGCGCTCCCTCCGCACGGCCTTCGACCTGCTCGGCGGGCAGCCGCGCGGCCTGGAGGTGGTGTGCGCCAACCGCATCCCGCACGGCCGCGGCCTCGGCTCCTCCTCCGCCGCCATCTGCGCCGGCATCATGGCCGCCCGCGCGGTCACCACGGGCGGCGAGGTCCGGCTGGACGACACCGCGATGCTGGAACTGGCCACGGAGATCGAGGGCCACCCCGACAACGTCGCTGCCTGCCTGCTCGGCGGATTCACCATCGCCTGGACGGAGGGTGGCGCCGCCCGCGCGGTCCGCCTCGACCCTGCGGAGACGGTCGTTCCGGTCGTCTTCGTGCCGGAGAAGCCGCTGTTGACGGAGACCGCCCGCGGCCTGCTGCCGCGCAGCGTCCCGCACGTCGACGCCGCGCTGAACGCCGGCCGGTCCGCGCTCCTCGTCGAGGCGTTGACGCGGCGCCCCGACCTGCTGCTGCCCGCCACCGAGGACCGGCTGCACCAGGAGTACCGCGCGCCGGCCATGGAGGAGAGCACCGCGCTGGTCGCGCGGCTGCGTGCCGACGGCGTGCCCGCGGTGATCTCCGGCGCGGGCCCGACCGTGCTGGCCCTCACCGAGGGCGACGCGGCGGACCGGGTCGCCCGTTCGGCGGGAGAGCACTGGACGGCCAACCGGCTGGGCCTCGACGCCGCCGGGGCCGGTGTGCTGCCCCTGGAGACGGGCGGCACGTCCTCGTGAGATCGGATTGCCGGTGCGGGAGAGGGGGAATGTTTGTTGGAGCCGGTAGTGTTAACCTCAAGTCAGCACTCGCAGTCTCGTGGGTCGCGCCGACGACCCGTAGAGTGCGGTGCACGGTGTCCCTGTCAGGGACCACCTCTTCTTCCGGGAGCCCTCCTCACCGCTTGAGCATCCTGCCGAGCAGTGCCGTGCACGCTCCGGAACCGGCGTGATGGACATGTGTCACCGTTTCACGCCGAACCATTGAATGATCTTTCCGCCGTACGTACAGGTAGAGGCGGGACCACCGCCCCGGCCGGTCCGAAGGACGAGGGACCGCAGCCGGACAGCACGACCGGTCGCCGAGCCAGACAGGCCGACGCCCGCTCCAGGGAAGGACCCTTCGTGAGCGACACCACCGATCTGATGGGCGCCAACGCCGACAGCGCGACGAGCGCGGACAACGGCGCTGCGCCCGCCACGGACGCTCCTGCCGCCCCCAGGCGCCGGCGCTCGGGCACCGGGCTCGAGGGCATGGTCCTGGCCGAGCTCCAGCAGGTTGCCTCCGGCCTCGGCATCAGGGGCACCGCGCGCATGCGCAAGAGCCAGCTGATCGACGTCATCAAGGAGAAGCAGGCCGCGGGCGGCTCCGGCGGCGCGAACGCCGGGAAGGCGGACGCGTCCGCCGAAGCCGGTGAGACGAAGCCGAAGCGCCGGGCCACCTCCCGCGCACGCACCGGTGACACGGGCGGCGACGGCGACAAGGCCGCCGACCAGCAGGTCGGCATCCCCGTCCAGGGCGCGGACGAGCGCCCGGGCCGCCGCACCCGGGCCGAGGCCGCCGCGGAGACCGCTGCGGAGACCGCCGACGCGCGGAAGGACGCGCCGAAGCAGGACGCCAGGGACAACCAGGGCCGGGACGCCCAGTCCGGCCAGGGCTCCGGTCAGGGCAACGACGGCGGCCAGAACCAGGGCGGCGGCAAGGGCGGCCGCCAGCAGCAGGACCGCCAGCAGCAGGACCGTCCGTCCAAGCGCGAGCGGCAGCGTGACCGTCAGCGCGGCAACAAGGGCAACGACGGGGGCGGCCAGCAGAGCCAGGGCGGCGGCGGTGGCAACCGCGACCGCCGTGACGACGGTTTCGACGACGACGGTGGCGGCCGCAGAGGCCGCCGGGGCCGTTACCGCGACCGCCGGGGACGCCGGGGCCGCGACGACTTCGGGGGCGGCGAGCCGCAGATCTCCGAGGACGACGTCCTGATCCCGGTCGCCGGCATCCTCGACATCCTCGACAACTACGCGTTCGTCCGCACCTCCGGCTACCTGCCGGGCCCGAACGACGTGTACGTCTCGCTGGCCCAGGTCCGCAAGAACGGCCTGCGCAAGGGCGACCACGTCACCGGCGCGGTGCGCCAGCCCCGCGAGGGCGAGCGGCGCGAGAAGTTCAACGCGCTGGTCCGTCTCGACTCCGTCAACGGCGTCGCGCCGGACGGGGGCGGCGGCAAGGGCCGGCCCGAGTTCACCAAGCTCACCCCGCTCTACCCGCAGGAGCGGCTGCGCCTGGAGACCGACCCGGGTGCACTGACCACGCGGATCATCGACATGGTCTCCCCGATCGGCAAGGGCCAGCGCGGCCTGATCGTGGCCCCGCCGAAGACCGGTAAGACCATGATCATGCAGGCGATCGCCAACGCGATCACCACCAACAACCCCGAGTGCCACCTCATGGTCGTCCTCGTCGACGAGCGGCCCGAGGAGGTCACCGACATGACGCGGTCGGTGAAGGGCGAGGTCATCTCCTCGACCTTCGACCGCCCGGCCGAGGACCACACCACGGTCGCCGAGCTGGCCATCGAGCGGGCCAAGCGGCTCGTCGAGCTGGGCCACGACGTCGTCGTGCTGCTGGACTCGATCACCCGCCTGGGGCGCGCGTACAACCTCGCCGCGCCGGCGTCGGGCCGCATCCTGTCCGGTGGTGTCGACTCGACCGCGCTCTACCCGCCGAAGAAGTTCTTCGGCGCCGCGCGCAACATCGAGGACGGCGGCTCCCTGACGATCGTCGCCACGGCCATGGTGGAGACCGGCTCCCGCATGGACGAGGTGATCTTCGAGGAGTTCAAGGGCACCGGCAACATGGAGCTCAAGCTCGACCGCAAGCTCTCCGACAAGCGGATCTTCCCCGCGGTGGACGTCGACGCGTCCGGCACCCGCAAGGAGGAGATCCTCATGGGCAGCGACGAGCTCGCCGTCGTCTGGAAGCTGCGCCGGGTGCTGCACGCCCTGGACCAGCAGCAGGCGGTGGAACTCCTCCTGGACAAGATGAAGCAGACGAAGTCGAACGCCGAGTTCCTGCTCCAGATCCAGAAGACGACTCCCTCGCCGAACGGCGGCGACTGACGCCGCCCGCACCCTCGGACCGGCACCGGGCCCGCCCCCACCGCGTGGGGGCGGGCCCGCCGCGTCGCCCCCGGTCGCAGGCCGCGTGCACCGGGGCACGACCGGGCAGGACGGGCACTTCGGGCGTACCGGGCCGGACGGCGGGGCGCGGAAACTCGTCGGCGTGCCGCCGGACGCGTGGGGTACTCGCCCCGTTCGCATGACGCCGGACGGGAGGAGCGCCTCGCGCGATGGCGGAGCAGGACAGCAGGACAGGGCACGGCGAGCCGGACGAGTGGCCCCGGGGCGGGCGGCACCGGCGCAGGCGGAGGCGCGCCCTCGTCGTCACCGCCTGGACGGTCGCCGCGGTCCTCCTCCTCGGTGCCGCGGGCCTCGGATTCGTCTACTACCGGCTGGACGGCAACATCGCCGGCGTCGACATCAACGGCCGCCTCGGCGGCGACCGCCCCGAGGACATGCCGCACGGCTCCGTCGACATCCTCGTCCTCGGCTCCGACTCGCGGTCCGGCGAGAACGCCCGGTACGGCGACGACGACGGGTCCGCCCGCTCCGACACCGCCATGATCGTGCACGTCAACGAGGCGCACGACCGTGCCACGATCGTGTCGATTCCCCGCGACACCCTGGTAGCCCGGCCCCCGTGCCGGAAGGCCGACGGCAGCGTGGCGCCCGGCGCCGCACCGTCGATGTTCAACGAGGCCTACCGGGTCGGCGGGCCCGCCTGCGCCGTGAAGACCGTCGAGGCGATGACCGACATCCGCATGGACCACTACCTGGAGGTCGACTTCACCGGCTTCAAGGAGCTCGTCGACACCCTCGGTGGCGTGGAGGTCACCCTGCGCGAACCGCTGCAGGACGCCGACAGCCACCTCGACCTGGCGGCGGGCAGCCACACCCTGGACGGCGAGCAGGCCCTCGCCCTGGTGCGCACCCGGCACGCGGTCGGGAACGGCAGCGACCTGGGCCGGATACAGCTCCAGCACGCCTTCCTGCGCGCCCTGCTCGGGAAGGTCGACGACGTCGGCCTCTTCAGCGACCCGGCGCAGCTCTACGACCTCGCCGACACGGCGACCTCGGCCGTCACCACCGACACGGAGCTGGACTCGGCCGCCGACCTGCTCGGCATGGCCAAGCTGCTCAAGGACGTCGGGCCGGGCGAGATCGACATGCTCACCATGCCCGTGCGCTACGACCCGGACGACCCCAACCGCGTCCTGCCCCTGAAGGGGAAGGCCGACCAGGTGTGGGACGCGCTGCGCGCGGACCGGACGGTCCCCGAGTCGGCCACCGAGGGCAGCGCGGGCGCCCGCAGCGACGCCGACGTCGTACGCCGGGAACGCGGCTGACCGCGCCCCCGCGCCGCGCCACGGAACCCGGCTGCCCCGGTCCGGGCCGGAATACCGGACGCCTCCACCCCGTTTTGTTCGTGTGCGGCCGGTAGTGGCAGACTGGTACGTCGGCCCCGGTTCACGCGGCGCAATCCGCGACGCGACCCGGCGCCCTCCCGAACCTAGGAGACACCTTGAAGCGCGACATCCACCCGGAGTACACCGAGACCCAGGTCAGCTGCACCTGCGGGGCCTCGTTCACCACCCGTAGCACCATGTCCGGCGGCAGCATCCGCGCCGACATCTGCTCCGAGTGCCACCCGTTCTACACGGGCAAGCAGAAGATCCTCGACACCGGTGGCCGCGTGGCCCGCTTCGAGGCCCGCTTCGGCAAGAACGCCGGGTCCGGCAAGAAGAAGTAGCGACCCGACAGCGCCGGTCCCCGGCCGCCTCAGCGCAGGCGGCCGGACCGGCGCTTCGTCGTTTCACCGCCGTACGCGGCGCGTCCCGGCCCCCGGCTCCGTCCGGCAGCGACGGGACCGCGACGCCGCGGCGCCACCCGCGCCCACTCCAGACAAGGACGACAGCCGATGTTCGAGGCGGTCGAGGAACTGATCGGCGAACACGCCGACCTCGAGAAGCAGCTCGCCGACCCGGCGGTGCACGCCGACCAGGCACGCGCCCGCAGGCTCAACAAGCGCTACGCAGAGCTCACGCCGATCATCAACGTCTACCGCGCCTGGCGGCAGAACGCCGAGGACATCGACACCGCGCGCGAACTCGCCGCCGACGACCCCGACTTCGCCGCCGAGGTGAAGGAACTGGAGGCCGGCCGCGAGGCCCTCACCGAGAAGCTGCGCCTGCTGCTCGTCCCGCGCGACCCCAGCGACGACAAGGACGTCATCCTCGAGATCAAGGCCGGGGAGGGCGGCGACGAGTCCGCGCTCTTCGCCGGCGACCTGCTGCGCATGTACCTGCGCTACGCCGAGCGCACCGGCTGGAAGACCGAGCTGATCCAGTCCAACGAGTCCGACCTCGGCGGATACAAGGACGTCCAGATCGCCGTGAAGGCGAAGAGCAACGCCGAACCCGGACAGGGCGTGTGGGCCCGGCTGAAGTTCGAGGGCGGCGTGCACCGCGTGCAGCGGGTGCCGGCCACCGAGTCGCAGGGCCGCATCCACACCTCCGCCGCGGGCGTGCTGGTGCTCCCCGAGGCAGAGGACGTCGACGTCGAGATCAACGCGAACGACCTGCGCATCGACGTCTACCGCTCCTCCGGACCAGGCGGCCAGTCCGTCAACACCACCGACTCCGCGGTCCGCATCACCCACGAGCCGACCGGCATCGTCGTCTCCTGCCAGAACGAGAAGAGCCAGCTCCAGAACAAGGAGCAGGCGCTGCGCATCCTGCGCGCCCGGCTGCTGGCCGCCGCGCAGGAGGAGGCCGAGAAGGAGGCGTCGGACGCACGCCGCAGCCAGGTCCGCACCGTGGACCGCTCGGAACGCATCCGCACGTACAACTTCCCGGAGAACCGCATCTCCGACCACCGTGTCGGTTTCAAGGCCTACAACCTCGACCAGGTACTCGACGGCGAACTCGACCCGGTGATCCAGGCCTGCGCCGACGCGGACTCCGCTGCCAAGCTGGCAGCCTCGCAGAGTTGACCGAGCCCAGAGAGCCGACCCAGCAGCCCCCGCGTGGAGGACCGAAGGAAGTGCAGCCATCATCCGGGGGCGCCGGCCCCCGCTCCCGTCCGGTGCTGCTCGCCGAGGTCGCGCAGGCCACCCAGCGCCTCGCCGACGCCGGCGTGCCCTCCCCCCGCTTCGACGCCGAGGAGCTCGCCGCCTACGTGCACGGCGTGAAGCGCGGCGAGCTGCACCGCGTCGCCGACGCCGACTTCGACGCCCGCTACTGGGAGGCGGTCGCCCGCCGCGAGGCCCGCGAACCGCTGCAGCACATCACCGGCCGCGCCTTCTTCCGCTACCTCGAACTCCAGGTCGGCCCCGGGGTGTTCGTGCCGCGCCCGGAGACCGAGTCCGTCGTCGGCTGGGCGATAGACGCCGTACGCGCCATGGACGTCGCCGAGCCGCTGATCGTCGACCTGTGCACCGGTTCCGGCGCCATCGCCCTCGCCCTCGCCCAGGAGGTGCCGCGGTCCCGTGTGCACGCCGTGGAGCTGGACGAGGGCGCGCACGGCTGGGCCGCGAAGAACGTCGAGGGCAGCCGCGTCACCCTGCACCGCGGCGACGCGCTCCGCGCGCTCCCCGAACTCGACGGGCAGGTCGACCTCGTCATCTCCAACCCGCCCTACATCCCGCTCACCGAGTGGGAGTATGTGGCCCCGGAAGCCCGCGACCACGACCCCTCTCTCGCGTTGTTCTCCGGGGAGGACGGACTCGACGTCATCCGCGGCCTGGAACGCACGGCGCACCGCCTGCTCAGGCCCGGCGGCGTCGTGGTGGTCGAGCACGCCGACACCCAGGGCGGCCAGGTCCCGTGGATCTTCGCGGAGGACCGCGGCTGGGCGGACGCCGCCGACCACCCCGACCTCAACAACCGTCCGCGATTCGCCACTGCCCGCCGGGAGGTGCCCTGAGACATGGCACGCCGTTACGACTGCACCGACGCCACCGAGCGCAAGACCGGCCTGCGTGAGGCGGCCGCCGCCGTACGCCGCCGCGAACTCGTCGTGCTCCCCACCGACACCGTGTACGGCATCGGCGCCGACGCCTTCAGCTCGGAGGCCGTCGGCGACCTCCTGGAGGCCAAGGGCCGCGGGCGCAACATGCCCACCCCCGTCCTCATCGGCTCGCCCGACACCCTGCACGGCCTGGTCACCGACTTCTCCGAGACCGCCTGGGAACTCGTCGACGCCTTCTGGCCCGGCGCCCTCACCCTCGTCGCCCGCCACCAGCCGTCCCTGACCTGGGACCTGGGGGAGACCCGCGGCACCGTCGCCGTCCGCATGCCGCTCCACCCGGTCGCGCTGGAGCTGCTGAACGAGTTCGGGCCGATGGCCGTCTCCTCCGCCAACCTCACCGGCGCACCCGCCCCGCAGGACTGCGACGCCGCGCAGGACATGCTGGGCGACTCCGTCTCCGTCTACCTCGACGGCGGCCGCACGCCCGACCCCGAACCGTCCTCCATCGTCGACGTCACCGGCAAGGTCCCGGTGCTGCTCCGCGCCGGCGCACTCAGCGCCGAGGAGCTGCGCAAGGTGGCACCGGACCTCGAGGTGGGCAGTTGACGCCTCCTCCCGAAGGGCGTGGCATACCGGTCCAGGCGGGCCCCGGCGAGGCCGGGGTCTTCCGCATCCTCCACGTCTCCACCGGCAACGTCTGCCGCTCGCCGATCACCGAGCGGCTGACCCGGCATGCCCTCGCGGACCGGCTCGGCGGCCGTCTCAGCGACGGCATCGTCGTGGAGAGCGCCGGAACGTGGGGACACGAGGGCGCGCCCATGGAGGAGCACGCGGCGGCCGTGCTGGCCGAGCACGGAGCCGACCCGACCGGCTTCCTGGGGCGTGAACTGCTCGACGAGCACGTCATCCGCGCCGACCTGGTGCTCACCGCCACCCGGGACCACCGGGCGCAGGTGATCTCCATGGGGCATTCGGCGGGGCTGCGCACGTTCACGCTCAAGGAGTTCACCCGCCTGGTGCGGGCCATCGACCCGGCGACGCTGCCGCCCCCCGGCAGCGCCGCGGGAGTCGCCGAACGGGCCCGCGCCCTGGTGCAGGCCGCCGCCGCGCTGCGCGGCTGGCTGCTGGCGCCCAGCGCCGACGCGGACGAGATCTACGACCCGTACGGCGCGCCCATCCCGTACTTCCGGAGCGTCGGCGACGACATCAGCCACGCCCTGGACCCCGTTGTGACGGCGCTCACCGGGGTACCCGCACCCACATGACCCGGACGCGCGACCGGGCGCGCCACCGCCTGGACGCGGAGCGTCACGCCCGGACACGCGAAACCGCCGGCGGGCGCGAGCCGTCGTAAGGTGTGGAGGCCGGAGTGAGCCGTACCGCGAGGAACCACCGCAAGACCGCGAGACCCTGGGGATACGTTGCGTGAATATCTGCTGACGCTCTGCGTCACGGCCGCGGTCACCTACCTGCTGACCGGACCGGTGCGGAAGTTCGCCATCGTGGCCGGCGCGATGCCGCAGATCCGCGCCCGCGACGTGCACCGCGAGCCCACCCCGCGCCTCGGCGGCATCGCGATGTTCGGCGGCCTCTGCGCGGGCCTGCTGGTCGCCGGGACCCTCACCAACATCGGTGAGGTCTTCACCATGTCCGACGAACCACGCGCGCTGCTGTCCGGCGCCGCGATCATCTGGCTCCTCGGCGTCCTGGACGACAAGTGGGGCGTCGACGCCCTGATCAAGCTCGGCGGCCAGATGATCGCCGCCGGCGTCATGGTCTACCAGGGCCTCACGATCCTCTGGCTGCCGATCCCCGGCGTCGGCAACGTCGCCGTCACCCCCATGCAGGGCACGCTGCTCACCGTGGCGCTGGTGGTCATCACCATCAACGCGGTCAACTTCGTCGACGGCCTGGACGGCCTCGCGGCGGGCATGGTCTGCATCGCCGCTGCGGCGTTCTTCATGCACGCCTACCGCGTCTGGTTCGGCTACGGCATCGAGGGCGCGGCCCCGGCGACGCTGTTCGCCGCCATCCTGATGGGGATGTGCCTGGGCTTCCTGCCGCACAACATGCATCCGGCGCGGATCTTCATGGGCGACTCCGGCTCCATGCTGATCGGCCTGGTGCTCGCCGCGGGCGCGGTCTCCATCACCGGCCAGATCGACCCGGACCTCATCGTGTACAACGAGGGGGGTTCCGAGCAGTCCGCCGTCCGCGGCATGGTGCCGCTGTACATGCCGCTGCTGCTGCCGTTGACCATCATCGCGGTGCCGGTGGCCGACCTGCTGCTGGCGGTCGTCCGCCGCACCTGGAAGGGCCAGTCGCCGTTCGCGGCCGACCGGGGGCACCTGCACCACCGGCTGCTGGAGATCGGCCACTCGCACAGCCGCGCCGTGCTGATCATGTACTTCTGGTCGGCGCTGATCGCCTTCGGCGCCGTGGCCTTCTCCGTGCAGGCCTCGTCCCTGGTGATCGTGCTCGTCGTCGTCGCACTCTGCGCGGTCGGTCTGGTGATCCTGCTCATGCCGCGCTTCACGCCCCATGTGCCCGCCTGGGCGCAGGTGCTGGTCCCGCCGCGGTACCGGCGCCCCGGCGCCGAGCACGCCGACGAGGGGCCCGCCGACGCCGGTTCGGCCTCCGGCCCGGAACCGGAGTCCGGGCCGTCCCGGGGGGCCGCCGAAGAGGAGAGCCGCGAACCCGCCCTCGCCGGCCTCCACGGCGCCACGGCCATCGGCGGCCGCCGCCAGGTCCTCAACGATCGCGGCTGACCGGTGCCATGGGGGCGTCAACGAGAGCACACTGGTCAACTCCCTTGTGTGACCGGCAGCACACGAAGTAGGTAAAGACCTCATCAAATAGTTTGTGATACCGTTCACGAGAACCCGGTGACACACCGAAGGGCCGCACTGAGACGGCCCTCCGGTGGGCGTTGTGCCCACTCAGCCGGGGATACGCTCGTCAACGACGACAGACGCCCCCGACTCCCCGGAGTACCCCCATGCCCAACGACGCCCGCATGCTCCTGCACTGCGCCGTCCCGACCGCCGCAGGCGGTGCCGTGGGCGCGGTCGTGAGTGGCCTGCTGGCCGGCGGCAAGGGTGCGATCGGCGCGGTGGCCGGAGCGGTGGTCGTGATCCTCTTCATGGGGGGTGGCCTCGCGGGCCTGCAGAAGACCGCGAAGTCGTATCCGCACCTCTTCCAGGCCATGGGCCTGCTGCTCTACACCACGCAGATCCTCCTGCTCGCCGTCGTCCTGATCGCCTTCAGGGGCACGACGTTGTTCGACGGCAGGGCGTTCGCCTTCACTCTTCTCGGGTCCACCCTGGTGTGGGTCACCTCGCAGGCCGTCGCCCACAAGAAGGCGAAGATCCTCTACGTGGAGCCCGACTCCTCGGCTGCCGCGTCCCCTTCGAAGAGACCGGAGACCGGAGCCCGGACGTGAGGCGTAGGGCCGGGATAAGCACGCGTTCGAGCAACTGCTATGGTCCGATGCCATCTGCGGCGATGCAGCTGTGTCGGACGACCGGCTCTGCGTCTGTGAGCCGCCCCCAATTTCGTATGACCAGTCCAGTGCCGTTCCGCGACCCCGCGTCGCGCCGACACACCGAGGTAGCCGTATCCATGCGCAACGCAGAAGGAGCTCGCGGTGAGTGCTGACCAGATGCTCGCCTTCGAGACCGATTGCCACATCTTCGATGGATGCGGCTTCAGCACTGTTTCGCCGGGCCTGCACAGCTTTGTCTTCGAGCCGATCTTCACCGTCGGCGGCTTCGAGTTCAACAAGGTGATGCTGCTGGCCTTCCTGGGGTCGCTGATCATCGTCGGCTTCTTCTGGGCCGCGTTCAGCAAGCCGAAGGTGGTGCCCGGCAAGCTGCAGATGGTCGCCGAGGCGGGCTACGACTTCATCCGCCGCGGCGTCGTCTACGAGACGATCGGCAAGAAGGAGGGCGAGAAGTACGTTCCGCTGATCGTCGCGCTCTTCTTTTTCGTCTGGATCATGAACCTCTGGTCGATCGTTCCGCTCGCCCAGTTCCCGGTGACCTCGATCATCTCGATCCCGGCCGGTCTCGCGCTCATCGTCTACGTGACCTGGGTCACGCTGACCTTCAAGCGGCACGGTTTCGCGGGCGCGTTCAAGAACTTCACCGGCTACGACAAGTCCCTCGGCCCGGTGCTTCCCCTGGCCATGCTGATCGAGTTTTTCTCGAACCTGCTGGTCCGGCCCTTCACCCACGCGGTCCGGCTCTTCGCCAACATGTTTGCCGGACACGTTCTGCTCCTCCTGTTCACCATCGCCAGCTGGTACCTGCTGAATGGTTGGGGCATCGCCTACGCGGGCGTCTCCTTCGTCATGACCATCGTCATGACGGCCTTCGAACTCTTCATCCAGGCCATCCAGGCGTACGTCTTCGTCCTCCTGGCCTGCGCCTACATCCAGGGCGCGCTCGCCGAGCACCACTGAGCCCCCTCACCGACCACCCGTCCTTCCGATGGCCAACCCCCATCGGATCGTGAAAGAGAAGGAAGAACCGGCATGTCCGCTCTCGAGAACCTCGCCGCTGTCACTGGCAACATCGGTTCGATCGGCTACGGCCTCGCCGCGATCGGCCCCGGCGTCGGCGTCGGCATCGTCTTCGGTAACGGCACCCAGGCCCTGGCCCGCCAGCCCGAGGCCGCCGGCCTGATCCGCCAGAACCAGATCCTCGGCTTCGCCTTCTGTGAGGCGCTCGCCCTGATCGGTCTGGTCATGCCGTTCGTCTACCCGTCCTGACGACGGCGCGCGACCGACCCTTTCGACGAAAGGCACTGATGTGAACGCCCTGGAACACCTGGCGCAGGAGGGGGAGAAGCTGAACCCCCTCGTCCCGCCGCTGCCAGAGCTGGTCATCGGCCTGATCGCCTTCGCCATCGTCTTCGGTTTCCTCGCCAAGAAGCTCCTCCCGAACATCAACAAGGTTCTGGACGAGCGGCGCGAGGCCATCGAGGGCGGCATCGAGAAGGCCGACGCGGCCAAGCTCGAGGCGCAGCAGACCCTCGACCAGTACAAGGCCCAGCTCGCCGAGGCCCGGCACGAGGCCGCGCGGATGCGGTCCGAGGCCGAGCAGCGGGGCGCCGAGCTCATCGCGGAGATGCGGGCCGAGGGCCAGCGTCAGCGCGAGGAGATCGTCGCCGCCGGTCACGCGCAGATCGAGGCCGACCGCAAGCAGGCGGCCCAGGCGCTGCGTCAGGACGTGGGCACGCTCGCCACGACCCTGGCCGGCAAGCTGGTCGGCGAGTCCCTCGAGGACCACGCCCGCCAGAGCCGCGTCATCGACCGCTTCCTCGACCAGCTCGAGGAGAAGGCCGAGGCTGCACGATGAACGGAGCGAGCCGCGAGGCACTGGCTGCCGCACGCGAGAGCCTGAACTCGCTGACCGACAGCACGTCGGTCGACGCGACGAAGCTCGCCGACGAGCTGGCCGCCGTCACCGCGCTGCTCGACCGCGAGGTGTCGCTGCGTCGGGTCCTCACCGACCCGGCGCAGTCCGGCGAGGCCAAGGCCGAGCTGGTCGGACGCCTGCTGGGCGGACAGGTCGGCGGGGAGACCGTCGACCTGGTGTCCGGCATGGTCCGCTCCCGCTGGTCCTCCTCGCGCGACCTGGTCGACGCGACGGAGGAGCTGACGGACAGCGCCGACCTCGTCGCGGCCGAGCGGGTCGGCGACCTGGAGGACGTCGAGGACGAGATCTTCCGGTTCGGCCGGACGGTCGCCTCCTCGCCCGAGCTGCGCGCCGCGCTGACCAGCCGCACCGCGCGGGTGTCGGCCAAGACCGAGCTGCTGCACACGCTGCTCGGCGGCCGGGCCAAGCCCGCGACCGAGCGTCTGGTGACGCGTCTCGTCACGCACCCGCGGGGACGTAGCCTGGAGAACGGGCTGGAGCACCTCTCCAAGCTCGCGGCGGAGCGCCGGGACCGTTCGGTCGCGGTCGTCACGTCCGCGGTGCCGCTGTCCGACGGGCAGCGGGACCGTCTCGCCGCCGTGCTGGCGTCCCTCTACGGCCGCCAGGTGCACCTCAACCTCGACGTGGACCCCGAAGTCCTCGGCGGGATCACGGTGCGCATCGGTGACGAGGAGATCAACGGTTCGATCGCGGACCGCCTCGGAGAGGCGCAGCGTCGGATGGCCGGCTGAGGCCGCTCCCACCGGGACGGCCTGGCCACACCAACTCAACAAGCATCACTAGCGGCCCGAGTTGGGCCGTAACAGACAAGACTTACGGGCCCAACAAGGAGAGCAGGGAACCCAGATGGCGGAGCTCACGATCCGGCCGGATGAGATCCGGGACGCGCTGGAGAACTTTGTCCAGTCGTACACGCCGGACGCGGCCTCGCGCGAAGAGGTCGGGACGGTCAGCGTTGCCGGTGACGGCATCGCGAAGGTCGAGGGTCTTCCCTCGGCCATGGCGAACGAGCTGCTGAAGTTCGAGGACGGCACCCTCGGCCTCGCCCTCAACCTCGAGGAGCGCGAGATCGGTGCCGTTGTCCTCGGCGAGTTCAGCGGCATCGAGGAGGGCCAGCCGGTGCAGCGCACCGGAGAGGTCCTCTCGGTCCCTGTCGGCGAGGGCTACCTCGGCCGCGTCGTGGACCCGCTGGGCAAGGCGATCGACGGTCTCGGCGAGATCGAGACCGACGGCGTGCGTGCCCTCGAGCTGCAGGCCCCCACGGTCATGGACCGCAAGTCGGTGCACGAGCCGATGGAGACCGGCTACAAGGCCGTCGACGCGATGACCCCGATCGGCCGCGGCCAGCGTCAGCTGATCATCGGCGACCGCCAGACGGGCAAGACCGCGCTCGGCATCGACACGATCATCAACCAGCGCGACAACTGGCGCTCGGGCGACCCGGACAAGCAGGTCCGCTGCATCTACGTCGCCATCGGCCAGAAGGGCTCCACCATCGCGTCCGTGCGTGGCGCGCTGGAGGAGGCCGGCGCCCTGGAGTACACCACCATCGTCGCCGCCCCGGCGTCCGACCCGGCGGGCTTCAAGTACCTGGCGCCCTACACCGGCTCGGCCATCGGCCAGCACTGGATGTACCAGGGCAAGCACGTCCTGATCGTCTTCGACGACCTCTCCAAGCAGGCCGACGCCTACCGCGCCGTGTCCCTGCTGCTGCGCCGCCCGCCGGGCCGTGAGGCCTACCCGGGCGACGTGTTCTACCTGCACTCCCGGCTGCTCGAGCGCTGCGCGAAGCTCTCGGACGACATGGGCAAGGGCTCGATGACCGGTCTGCCGATCGTCGAGACGAAGGCGAACGACGTGTCGGCGTTCATCCCGACCAACGTCATCTCCATCACCGACGGCCAGTGCTTCCTGGAGTCCGACCTGTTCAACGCGGGCCAGCGCCCGGCGCTGAACGTCGGTATCTCGGTCTCCCGTGTGGGTGGTTCCGCCCAGCACAAGGCGATGAAGCAGGTCTCCGGTCGTCTCCGCGTGGACCTCGCCCAGTTCCGTGAGCTGGAGGCGTTCGCCGCCTTCGGTTCCGACCTGGACGACGCCTCGAAGCAGTCGCTGGAGCGCGGTTCGCGCATGGTGGAGCTGCTGAAGCAGGCGCAGTACGCCCCGTACGCCACCGAGGACCAGGTCGTCTCCATCTGGGCCGGCTCCAACGGCAAGATGGACGACGTGCCGGTCGCGGACATCCGGCGGTTCGAGCGCGAGCTGCTCGACTACCTGCACCGCGAGCACAAGGGCCTGATGACCTCGATCGTCGAGGGCGGCAAGATGTCGGACGACACCGTTCAGTCGGTCTCCGACGCCGTGGACTCCTTCAAGAAGACGTTCGAGACCGCGGACGGCAAGCTGCTGGGCGAGGGCTGAGCATGGGTGCCCAGATCCGGGTCTACAAGCGGCGGATCAAGTCCGTCACTGCGACCAAGAAGATCACCAAGGCGATGGAGATGATCGCCGCCTCGCGCATCATCAAGGCGCAGCGACAGGTCGCGGCCTCCACGCCGTACGCGACCGAGCTCACCCGCGCGGTGACCGCGGTGGCGCAGGGCTCCGGCAGCAAGCACGCCCTGACCACCGAGGCGGACAACCCGACCCGGGCCGCGGTCCTGCTGATCACCAGCGACCGCGGTCTGGCGGGCGGCTACTCCTCCAACGCCATCAAGGCCGCGGAGCAGCTGACCCGTCGGCTCGAGGGCGAGGGCAAGGAGGTCGACACCTATCTCGTCGGCCGCAAGGGCGTGTCCTACTACGGCTTCCGCAAGCGCGCGGTCGCCGGGTCCTGGACAGGCTTCTCCGACAGCCCGACCTACGCGCACGCCAAGATGGCGGCCGAGCCGCTGATCGAGGCGATCACCGCGGAGCAGGGCACCTCAGGGTCCGTCGACGAGCTGCACATCGTCTACACCGAGTTCGTGTCGATGATGACGCAGACGCCGGTCGACCGGCGCATGCTGCCGCTCACCCTCGACGGCGCCGACGAGTCCGGCGCGGCCGCGGAACCGGTGTCCGTCTCGAAGGCAGACGCTGCCAAGGGTGACGAGCCGAAGCCGGCGGCGAAGGACGGCAAGATCCTTCCGCTGTACGACTTCGAGCCCTCCTCCGAGGACGTGCTCGACGCCCTGCTGCCGCGGTACGTCGAGAGCCGGATCTACAACGCCCTGCTGCAGGCGGCCGCCTCCGAGCACGCCGCCCGCCGCCGTGCGATGAAGTCGGCGACCGACAACGCCGAGGAACTCATCAAGTCGCTCACGCGGCTTGCCAACGCGGCCCGCCAGGCCGACATCACCCAGGAAATCAGCGAGATCGTCGGTGGCGCGAGCGCCCTGGCCGACGCTTCTGCGGGGAGTGACCGCTAATCATGACCACCACTGTTGAGACCGCGACCGCGACCGGTCGCGTCGCGCGGGTCATCGGCCCGGTCGTCGACGTGGAGTTCCCCGTCGACGCGATGCCGGAGATCTACAACGCGCTGACCGTCGAGGTCGCCGACCCGGCCGAGAACGGCAAGAAGAAGACCCTGACCCTCGAGGTCGCCCAGCACCTCGGTGAGGGCCTGGTCAAGGCCATCTCGATGGAGCCCACCGACGGCATCGTCCGTCAGGCCCCGGTGACCGACACCGGCAACGGCATCACCGTGCCGGTCGGCGACGTCACCAAGGGCCGGGTGTTCAACACCCTGGGCAAGATCCTGAACGAGCCGGAGGCCGAGTCCGAGGTCACCGAGCGCTGGCCGATCCACCGCAAGGCCCCGGCCTTCGACCAGCTCGAGTCCAAGACCGAGATGTTCGAGACCGGCCTGAAGGTCGTCGACCTGCTGACCCCGTACGTCAAGGGCGGCAAGATCGGCCTGTTCGGCGGCGCGGGCGTCGGCAAGACCGTCCTCATCCAGGAAATGATCATGCGTGTGGCGAAGCTGCACGAGGGCGTTTCCGTGTTCGCCGGCGTCGGCGAGCGCACCCGTGAGGGCAACGACCTCATCGACGAGATGGCCGAGTCCGGCGTTCTCCCGCAGACCGCGCTGGTCTTCGGCCAGATGGACGAGCCGCCGGGCACCCGTCTCCGGGTCGCGCTGGCCGGTCTGACGATGGCGGAGTACTTCCGCGACGTCCAGAAGCAGGACGTGCTGTTCTTCATCGACAACATCTTCCGCTTCACCCAGGCCGGTTCCGAGGTCTCCACGCTGCTCGGCCGCATGCCCTCCGCGGTGGGCTACCAGCCGAACCTGGCGGACGAGATGGGTGTGCTCCAGGAGCGCATCACCTCGACCCGCGGCCACTCGATCACCTCGATGCAGGCGATCTACGTGCCCGCGGACGACCTCACCGACCCGGCCCCGGCGACGACCTTCGCGCACCTGGACGCCACGACCGTTCTGTCGCGTCCGATCTCCGAGAAGGGCATCTACCCGGCGGTGGACCCGCTGGACTCCACCTCCCGGATCCTGGACCCGCGCTACATCTCGCAGGAGCACTACGACACGGCCTCCCGCGTCAAGGGCATCCTGCAGAAGTACAAGGACCTCCAGGACATCATCGCCATTCTCGGTATCGACGAGCTCGGCGAGGAGGACAAGCTGGTCGTCCACCGTGCCCGCCGTATCGAGCGCTTCCTGTCGCAGAACACCCACGCGGCGAAGCAGTTCACCGGCCTGGACGGATCGGACGTTCCGCTGGACGAGTCGATCACCGCGTTCAACGCGATCGCGGACGGCGACTTCGACCACTTCCCGGAGCAGGCGTTCTTCATGTGCGGTGGCCTGGAGGACCTGAAGGCGAACGCCAAGGAGCTCGGCGTCTCCTGACGCGGTAGTCGGACGGCGGGTCCGGGCCCCGGCCCGGCCCCGCCCCGGCACCCCTTATCCTTTTCACCATCCACGTAAGCGAGGAGCCACTGTGGCTGAGTTGCACGTCGAGCTGGTCGCCGCGGACCGCAAGGTCTGGTCGGGCGAGGCCGGCCTGGTCGTCGCGCGCACCACGTCGGGTGATATCGGTGTCATGCCCGGCCACCAGCCGCTGCTCGGTGTCCTGGAGTCCGGCCCGGTCAACATCCGCACGACCGGTGAGAGCGGCGAGGGCACCGTCGTCGCCGCCGTGCACGGCGGATTCATCTCGTTCGCCGACAACAAGCTGTCTCTGCTCGCGGAGATCGCCGAGCTGTCCGACGAGATCGACGTCCAGCGCGCCGAGCGTGCGCTGGAGCGGGCCAAGGCGGACGCCGACGCCGCCGCCGAGCGGCGCGCCGACGTACGCCTCCGCGCGGTGACGGGCGCCCACTGAGGCCCGACGCCGCGGAGCAGACACTCAGCCGCGGACCGCACCGGAGCATCTCCGGGGCGGTCCGCGGCTGAAGCCATACCGGAACCGTCGACGTGCAGCCGGACGTCGAGACGATGCGAGGAGGTCGGTGAAGATGGTCCTCGCACTCGTGCTGTGCGGAACGGCCCTGCTCCTGGTGGTGCTGGCGCTGTTCGTCTTCGGCCTGCGACGGCGGCTGATCCAGCGCTCCGGCGGCACGTTCGACTGCTCGCTGCGCTGGGACGTGCCGGCCGAGGAGACCGGCGAGTCCGGCGGCAAGGGCTGGGTCTACGGCGTCGCCCGCTACAACGGTGACCAGGTCGACTGGTTCCGCGTCTTCTCCTACGCGCCCCGGCCGCGGCGCACGCTGGAGCGTTCCGGCATCGACGTCCGCGCCCGCCGCCTGCCCAGCGGCGAGGAGGAGCTGGCGCTCCTCTCCGACCAGGTCGTCCTGGGCTGCACCCTCTACGGCACCCGCGTCGAGCTCGCGATGTCCGACGACGCCCTCACCGGCTTCCTCGCCTGGCTGGAGGCCGCACCCCCGGGCCAGCGCGTCAACGTCGCCTGAGGGGGCGTCCCGGTCGCCGGTCCTTCTCCGGGCGGCGTCGTGGTTGACGTACCCGGCCGTTATAGTCCCCGGCAGTTGATGATCGCCACGACGCGACGGGGGACGGAGCATCATGGGCAGCGCCGGAAACGTGCCGGAGGTCTTCCAGCCGTTGGGGCCGGACGATCCGAGGTCCGCGGGGGACTACGAAGTGGTCGCCCGCCTGGGAGCGGGCGGCATGGGCAAGGTGTACCTGTCCTACACCCCTGCCGGCCGCCCCGTGGCGATCAAGGTGATCCGGCCGGAGCTCGCCGACGATCCGGAGTTCCGACGGCGCTTCCATCTGGAGGTGGCCGCCGCGCAGCGTGTGCAAGGGCTGTACACGGCGCCGGTGATCGACAGCGACACCGAGGCCCCGGCGCCCTGGCTGGCCACCGCCTTCGTGGAGGGCCCGACTCTGACCGCGGCCGTGTCCGGGCACGGAGCGCTGCCCGTGAGCAGCACGGTGCTGCTGGGCGCAGGGGTGGCCGAGGCACTGCAGGCGGTGCACGCAGCCGGCCTGGTGCATCGTGACCTGAAGCCCTCCAACGTGCTGCTGGCCGCGGACGGGCCGCGCGTCATCGATTTCGGGATCGCCCGGGCCACCGACGTCACCGGGCTCACCGACACCGGTGTCGCCGTCGGCACTCCGGCCTTCATGTCGCCCGAGCAGGCTCTCGGCCGCGAGCTGGGCGCGGCAACGGACGTGTTCGCGCTCGGTCAGGTGGTCGCGTATGCGGCACAGGGGTCTCCGGCGTTCGGGGAGGGGCCGTCCCCTTCGGTGCTCTACCGCATCGTCCACGAGGAGCCGGATCTGACGGGCGTCCCGGAGGAGCTGCTGCCCCTGCTGCGGCGTTGTCTGGCCAAGGAGGCCGGCGAGCGGCCCTCGCTCGAGGAGGTGGTCGGCCTGTGCCGGAGCGCTGCGCCGGACGGGCGACTGCGTCGTTCGGGTGACTGGCTTCCCCGCGCCGTGGCCACGGAGATCACCCGGCACGAGGCGCATCTCGCGCACCGCCCCGCCGAGGCCCCCGCGACGGTCCTCGACCCCGGTCCTTCGGGGGCGGGGCCCGCGGACGTCCACCAGGAGCACACCCGGGCCGCCCGGTCCACTGGTCCGCAGCCCCCGCCGCCGGCGTTTGCGCCCGGACACCGGAACGCGCCGTACCCGCATGCGTACCCGCACCCGAACCCGTCACCGTATGGGCGAGGGGCGCCCGCGGACCGCATGCCGCAGGCGGGGAACGCGGGGCGCCGAGGCACCCGTCGCGTCCTGCTGTGGGGCGGCGTCTGTCTCGCGGCGCTGTTGGCCCTCAGCCTTCGCGCCTCGTTCTTCGGTCTCTTCGGTACGGACGACGGGAACGCGTCGGGGGGCGGCGCCTCTCAGGGGGCGGGCGGGGCGCCGGGCGGCGGGGCCGAGAGCCGCGACCCCGAGCCGGTGACCTATGAGGGGATCGATCTCCCGAGCAACTACCACCTGGACCTCGGGGACGATCCGCTCAGGCCGCGTGAGAGCAATGTGGACGACCTGTCCTACATCGCGGACTTCACGGGCCGGTACCTCATCCCGTACGGCGAGCGGCTGGTTCTGCTCCGCGCGGCGGAGAAGGGGTCGCTCGAGACCTGCCGCGAGGTCACCCGATACACCGAGGGACGCCTCGACCTGGACAAGCTCGGCCAGGGGGCGGAGCTCTGTCTGACGACGGAGGCCGGTCACATCGCGCTGGTGACCTTCCGGGGCGCGTCGGACGTCGACGACCCGAGCCAGTACGTGACGCTGGATGTGACGGTCTGGCGCGGTGCGGGGGAGCCGGGCTTCTGACCGGCGCCCCTCGCGGAGCCGCAGGGACGGCGCGGGGTGGGGGTCGTACCCGGAAAGACGCGAGCAGGGCCCGCAGCACGGTTGCCGCGGGCCCTGCTCCGGGGTGACGGCCCGACCGGGCCGCAGACGTCAGCTCAGGCCGGTGTCGATGGCCGTGACGAGTTCGCCGTTCGTCGTGTCGCCGCTGAACTCCCAGAAGAAGGCGCCGCCGAGGCCCTGGTCCTTGGCGTAGGACATCTTGCCGTGGATGGTCTCGGGCGTGTCGTAGCTCCACCAGTTGTTGCCGCAGTGGGCGTAGGCGGTCCCGGCCACGGTCCCGGTCGTCGGGCAGCTGTTCTTGAGGACCTTGTAGTCCTCGATGCCCGCCTCGTAGGTGCCCGGGGCCGCGCCCGTCGCCGAGCCGCCGGGCTCGCTCTGGGTCACGCCGGTCCAGCCGCGGCCGTAGAAGCCGATGCCGAGGAGCAGCTTGTCGGCGGGCACGCCGATGGCCTTGAGCTTCTGGATGGCCGCGTCGGAGTTGAAGCCCTCCTGCGGGATGCCGTCGTAGCCGCGCAGCGGCGAGTGCGGGGCGGTGGGACCGTCCTTGTCGAAGGCGCCGAAGAAGTCGTACGTCATGACGTTGTACCAGTCGGTGTACTGGGCGGCGCCCGCGTAGTCGGCCTTCTCGATCTTGCCGCCGTCGGAGGCGTCCGCGGTGATGGCCGCGGTGACGAGCTGGTCGCCGAACTTCGCGCGGAACGCCTGCATCATGTCGCGCATGGAGGAGTAGCCGCTGCTGTCGCAGCTGAGGCCGCAGGCGTTGGGGTACTCCCAGTCGAGGTCGACGCCGTCGAAGACACCTTCCCAGCGCGGGTCGTTGACGAGCTGGTAGCAGGACTCGGCGAACGCGGCCGGGTTCTGCATGGCCTCACCGAAGCCGCCGGACCAGGTCCAGCCGCCGAAGGACCAGAGCACCTTGATGTGCGGGTGCTTCGCCTTCAGCTCCAGCAGCTGGTTGAAGTTGCCGCGCAGCGGCTGGTCCCAGGTGTCGGCGACGCCGTCGACGCTCTCGGCCGCGGTGTGGGCCTTCTCGATGGCGGCGTAGGAGTCGCCCATGGTGCACTTGCCGCCGGTGACGTTGCCGAAGGAGTAGTTGATGTGCGTGATCTTCTCGGCGGAGCCGCTGGTGTCGATGTCCTTGACGTCGTAGTCGCGGCCGTAGACGCCCCACTCGGTGAAGTAGCCGAGCTTGACGTGCCCGTCGGCGGGCGGCTCGGGGTCGCCGCCGCCGTCCGAGGTGGTGGACGCGGTGACGGTGGCGCCGGCCGGGCCGACCTGGCCGGCGGTGTCCTCGGCGGTGACCGCGTAGGCGTACTCGGTGCCGGGGGTGAGGCCGGTGTCGCGGTAGGAGGTGCCGGTGACGGCCGCGACCTCGGTGCCGTTGCGGAAGACGTGGTAGCGGGCGACGCCGTCGTCGTCGGTGGCCGCGGACCAGTTCAGGGTGAGCGAGGTGTCGGTGGCGGAGCCGACCGTCAGGCCGCCCGGTGCGGAGGGCGCCTCGTCGGAGGGGTCGCCGCCGCCGGAGCCGTCGCAGGGCTCGCCGTTGACGGTGCAGCCGGTGGGCTCGCCGGTGCCGGTGCCGTTGAAGCCGATGGTCGCGGACTGGCCGGGGGCGAGGTCGGCGTTCCAGCTCGCCGGGGTGGCGGTGTAGTGGTCGCCGTCACGGGTGACGGTGCCGTTCCAGTGTGAGCCGACGGTGGTGCCGGAGGGGAAGTCCCACTCCAGCTCCCAGTCCGTGAGGGTGGTGTCGCCGGTGTTCTCGACGGTCCACTGACCGCCGAAGCCGGTGTCCCACTGGGAGGTCCTGATGAACGTCGCGGTGGCCGACTCGGCCGCCTGCGCGGGGGTGGCCAGTCCGACCAGCAGGCCTATGGGGAGCAGCAGCGCCACGGCGAACGCCGTGGCTCTGCCGCGGATGCGTCGTACGGTTCCTGATCTCAAGGGTGCTCCTCGAGTCCGGTCCGGTGCGGTGGAGAGTCCGGAGGGGGTACGGGTGGGGACCGCGCCGCCTGCGGGCGCCTGTGGGTGCGCTCGCCGCGGTCACGGGGAGCGTAGAGAGGTCTGGACCACTGGTCAATAGGTCTGGACCAGAAGGGTCGTCAGTCCGTCGTGACGCCCCACTCCCGGGCGAACACCGCAGCCTGGGTGCGGCTGCGCAGCTCCAACTTCCCCAGCAGCCGGCTGACATGGGTCTTCACGGTGGCCTCCGCCATCGTCAGCCGGTCCGCGATCTCCGCGTTGGAGAGCCCGCGCCCGAGGCAGCCCAGCACCTCGCGCTCGCGTGGCGTGAGTGCGGCCAGCCCGGGATGCGCCTCGCCGCCGCCCCGTCCCGCCGGGGCGGACGGGCGCGCGAACTCGGCGATCAGCCGCCGGGTGACCGCGGGAGCGATCAGCCCTTCCCCGCGCGCCACCGTGCGGACCGCGTCGATCACCGCGCTCGCCTCGCTGTCCTTCAGCAGGAAGCCCGCCGCCCCGGCCCGCAGCGCGCCGAACACGTACGCGTCCAGGTCGAAGGTGGTGAGCACCAGCACGTCCGCGAGTCCTTCGTCCGTCACCTGCCGGGTCGCCGAGACGCCGTCGAGCCGCGGCATCTGCACGTCCATCAGCACCACGTCCGGGCGCAGTTCCCGCGCCAGGCGTACGGCCTCCTCGCCGTCGGCGGCCTCCCCGACCACCTCGACGTCCCCCGCGCTGCGCAGGATGAGCACCAGTCCCGCCCGTACGGCCTGCTGGTCCTCGGCCACGAGCACCCGGACCGCGGAACCTCCGGTCACCTCTTCTTCCTCCCCTCGGCGGGCAGTTCGGCCCGCACCCGCCACACCCGTCGCCCGTCCCCCTCGGGGTACGCGGGCCCGGCCGTCAGTGTGCCGCCCAGCAACTCGACCCGTTCACGCATGCCGACGAGCCCGGCGCCCGAGCCGGGAGCGCGCGGACCGGACGGACGCGCGCCGCCCAGCGGGCTGGTCACGGTGACGGCGAGTCCGCCGCCGTCCCCGTCCGCTCCGCTCCCGCCGCCGTCCCCGACGTCCGCCAGGCGCACCGCGACCTCCCCGGGGGAGGCGTGCTTGAGCGCGTTGGTCACCGCCTCCTGCACGACGCGGTATGCGGCCATCTCCACCGGCACGGGCGGACCGTCCCCGGCCCGCCGTGTGTCGTGCAGCGAGAACACCAGGTCTGCGCCGCCGGCGGCGCGGGCGCGCGCCAGCAGCGCGTCCAGCCCGTCCAGCCGGGGTGTCGCGTCCGGCACCGGACGCCCCTCCGCGTCCCGCAGGATGCCGATCAGACGGCGCATCTCGGTGAGGCCCTGCACGCTGTTCTCGCGGATGACGCCGAGCGCGTCCCGGGTGGCGTCCCGGTCGTGCTGGAGCGCCTGGGCAGCGGTGGCGTGGATGGCGATGGCCGACAGGTGGTTGGCCACGATGTCGTGCAGCTCGCGTGCCATCCGGGCCCGTTCGGCGTTGACGGCCTGTACCCGGTCCGCCTCGGCCAGCAGCAGGGTCTGCTCGGCGCGCAGCCGTTCCGCCTCGGCGGCCTCCCGGTGGCCGCGCACCACGACGCCGGTGAACGACGGGGCCAGCGTGATCAGGCCGGTGGCCATGCCGATCAGCAGCAGCTCGGGATTCCGCCAGACGGACACCGGCACCACCGTCGCCAGCACGGTGAGCGGCACGGTGGCCCGCGGCAGCCGGCGGGCCAGCTTCGGCCCGCCGTACACCACCGCGGCGTACACCAGGTCGGTGAACATCACCACGGGCGCGACCAGCGTGCCCGCCAGGGTGTCCAGGACCAGCGCGGCGGTGCCCAGGCAGAGCGCGACGCCGGGGGCGCTGCGGCGCAGCAGCTCGGTGCCCGCCATGACGGCCAGGGCGACCAGCGCCGCCCAGGAGGGCACGCCGAGCAGCTCCGGGCCGCCCTGGATGCCTGCGCCCCACAGCGCGAGCCCTCCGGCCAGGCCCGCCGCGCCGATCAGCACGTCGTCGCGGTGCGGCCGGGCCGGGCGGCGGGGGAGCGGCAGGCTGGGCATGCGCCCATCACAGCACGCCGGCCGCCCCGTCGGCGTCGGCGCAGGGGCGGAGCCGGCCGGTACATCGAAGGATGCAGCGCGGAATCGTCGCCGGTGACGACGTGGACGACCGCGCGCGGCGGGAGGCTGGAGGGAGTCGCCGAGAGGAGATCCCACCGTGCTGGTCGCCTTGATCATCGCCTGCGAGATCGGGTTCTGGGTGCTGCTCGCCCTGGGCCTCTCGCTGCGCTACCTCGCCCGGATGCCGCGCGCCGGCGCCGCGGTGCTGCTGTGCGAGCCGCTGCTGGAGCTGGTGCTGCTGGTCGTCACCGCGATCGACCTGCGGAACGGTGCCGAGCCGGACTGGAAGCACGGCCTCGCCGCCGTCTACATCGGCTTCACCGTCACCCACGGCCACCACCTGGTGAAGTGGGCCGACGCCCGCTTCGCCCACCGCTTCTCCGGCGGCCCGCCCCCGCGCCGGGCGCCGAAGTACGGCACCGCGCGCCTCGTGCACGAGTGGAAGACGGCCGCCCGCTGGATCGGCGCCGCGGCGATCGCGGCGGCGCTGCTCCAGGCGGCGATCTGGTACGTCGGCGACACCGGTCAGGCGGCCTCGCTCCGGGACTGGCAGGCCAAGATGGGCCTCCTCGCCGGCATCAACCTGGTCATCGCGCTGAGCTACACCCTCTGGCCGAAGCAGGCGCCCGCCGGGGCGCCGTCCGGCGAGGCGCGGCAGCCGGAGGGGGAGACCGTACGCCGCTGACGCCGCACTGCACCGCCCACCGCCCGGGGGCGAGGGCGACGTGGGGCCGTCAGCCGCAGTGGTCGGCGTGCTCCTGGCCGGTCATCGCCCGGGTGTGCTGCGTCGTGGTGTCCGGCGCGTCCGGCACCGGACCGGTGGCGGTGAACGGCACGTACCAGTAGTAGTGGCCGTAGTAGCGGTCGGGGAAGTGGAGTTCGTACTGGCCGCTGACGGTCTGCAGCTGCGTCTCGCGGGTCACCCAGCCGACCTCGTTCGGGCGGACGTCGATGTAGGTCGTGGCGGACTCGGTGTGCGAGTTGGACCAGGTGTGCTCGTAGCTGGCCTCGACCGTCACCTTGAAGACCTCGCCGAAGCCGTACTCGGCGCTCATCGAGACACCGACGCTGTTGCTCTCGCCCGTGGTGTCGGACCAGCCGACGCCCGAACGCTGCGGGTCCTGGGTGCAGTTGAAGGCGGAGTGGCCGACCTGGTGGGACGGGCCCATGGACAGCTGCGGCGGGCCGCCGGGGTGGAAGATGCACACGTCGGTGCCGTTGTTGCACTTCTCCAGCAGCTGGCGGGCCGTCGGGGTCTCCTCGGCGGGGGCCGCCTGGGCGGCGGTCGGGGCCACGACGGCGCCCGCCGCGGCGGTCATCGCGGCGGCGAGGATGCCGATCCGGGTCCTTCTGCGTGTGGTGGGCATGGGGGTACCTCTCGAACTGTGGGGGGTGGTGGTCGGGTGGTGCCTGCGGATGCGTCGGGGACCGGCGTCAGCTGAAGCCGATCGACTCCGTCCGGTCGTTCATGAAGGACCCGATGTCGGGGGTGTTCTCCTTGAACGGGCCGTCCCGGTCGCCGCCGAGGTTGGGCTCCGGGTACAGCCAGAGCCAGCAGTTCGCCCAGGGCTGGACGGACGTGATGCTGTCCTTCCACCCGTCGCCCAGGTCGTACTGCCAGTTGACCCAGCCGTCCTTCTCGCAGGGCTGCGGGCCGTAGATGGTCAGCGACGATCCGCCGTAGTTGGCGTGTTCGAAGAACGTGCCCTGGATGACCTCTCCGGCGAGGGACGCGCGGAAGCCGTCGTCCCGTGCCGCCGCGCGTGCGGAGGCGGGTACGTCGTCGACGCGTCCGCTCGTGGCCGCCTCCACGGCGGCGCCGAAGGTGGCGAAGCAGCGCTCGCCGCCGCCGTCGGGCCCGACGACGCAGTGCCGTTCGCCCGGCGCGTCGGTCCCCGGCCCGGCCGCCGGAGCGGCCGCCGCGCTCGTCGTGCCGCCGAGTGCGGCCAGTGCGGCGAGCGAAGCCACCGCCGCTCGCGCTTTTCCTGTCGGTATCGATCTGCGTGCGGGCACGTCGTGCTTCCCTTCTCCTGTGGGGTGAGAGCGCTCCCGATCCTGCTCGCGGAGAACGCCCCCAAACCCAGGGCCCGTTATTGCCCGGAATCCCCCTGCGTCGCACCAGCTCGCGTCGTCGGCCGTGACCGGGAATGTGGGAGGGGCTACCGGCCGGTAGGCCCGTGGTGGATGCCGCGGCGCAGCAGCACCAGCAGTCCGGCGGCGCCCGCGAACGCCAGCACGGACGCCCCGCGCAGCACCGCCTCGATGGCCGGCCCGTCCGCCCCGGCCGTGGACGCCGCCCCGCTGACGACCTCCAGCACCGACGCCGCCACCGCCACCGCGACGGCGCCGAGCAGCACCAGGGAGGTGAGCACGATGCCCGAGGCCGCGGCGCGGTCCCGTTCCCGGACGTACGACTGCGTCGCCACGTTGGTCAGCGACCACCCCAGGCCGACGCCCACCCCGCACACCGCGAAGACGACGGTGTACCAGCCCAGCGGCTGCACCCACGTCAGCACCAGCAGCGCCACCCCGCTGGTCAGCATCCCCGCCGCCATCGGGCCCTCGGCGCGCCACCGTTCGGCCAGCCGCCCGGCCCAGTAGCTCGCCCCTCCGGAGCCGCCGGACAGAGCGAGGAAGACCAGCCCGGCCTCCAGCGGCGACAGCCCCCGCACCTGCTGGAGATAGAGGGCGACGAGTACCGCGATCAGTGCGTAGACGGCGTTGGACAGCGAACCGGCCAGGGTGACCACGTCGAACGGCCCGTTGCGGAACAGCGCCAGGTCGATCAGCGGGTTCCGCACCCGCGCCTCCAGCAGCACGAACAGCGCCAGCAGCACCGCCCCCGCGGCCATCAGCAGCACGGTCCGCGCCGATGCCCAGCCCCACGCCTCGCCGCGGTCGAAGGCCAGCATCACGCAGACCAGCCCGCCCGCCACGGTCAGCACGCCGGGAACGTCCACCTGGCGCACCGCCGTGGCGTCCCGGCTCTCCCGGACGAACCGCAGCACCAGGACCATGGCCGCCGCGCACAGCGGGACGTTGACCAGGAACACCGCCCGCCAGCTCACGTGCTCCGCGAGCACGCCACCCACGAACGGGCCGACGGCGGTGCCCACCGCGCTGAACGCCAGCACCGTCGAGACCGCCCGGGCGAGGCGCGCCTGGTCGAAGCGGGAGGCCACCACCGGCACGGCGACCGGGAAGACCACGGCCGCCGCGGCACCCTGCACGACGCGCGCGGTGATCAGCCACCCGGGGCTCTGCGCGGCGGCGCAGACCACCGAGATGCCGGCGAACCCGGCCAGGCCGACGAGGATGACCTTGCGCCGCCCCCACAGGTCGGCGAGGCGGCCGCCGGCGATCATCAGTGCACCGAGCGCCAGCATGTAGCCGCTGACCAGCCACTGGAGGTCGGTGACCGACGTGTCGAAGTCACGGGCGATGACCGGGAGCGTCAGATTCAGCGCGAACCAGTCCATCTGCACGATGAACATGGACAGCGCTGCGGCGGCGATGACCGCACGCTCCCGGGACGAGTAGCGGGCCGGAGCCCGGCCGGACCCGGCCGTCCGCGAAGCCACCACTCAAGGCTGACATGACCACGTGAGCCCCGCACGCGCGGCTCAGCGGGCGCGGGTCCCTGCCGTCGCGGCCCCCGTGCGGGCGCCGCGACCGCGCGGCGGCCGCCACCGAGGTGCGGCCCTCTCCCGTCGACCGCAGCATGGAGGCAGGCGCAGGCCCTCCCGGCCTCCCCGGACCCACGGACACGCCATGGAACTCTTCGAGGACCCGCTCTTCCAGACCTTCGCCGAGCGCGTCGCGATGACCGCCACCCGGGGCGGTGCCGAGTGGGGCGAGGTGCGGCTCACCGCGGAACGCGTCAGTGAGGGCGACCGCGACAGCTGGCACGAGGAGTGGACCCGCACCGCCCGGATCGTCGAGGGGTGGGCCGAGGACTCCGCGCGTGGCGGCCACCGGGTCAGCGCGCGGGAGGCGTTCCTGCGTGCCTGCACCTACCATCGCATCGCGTACTACCCGCTCTTCGGCGAGCCCGTGGACCCGCGGCTCGTCATGTCGTTCGGCCGCTCCGCCGCCTGCTTCGAGCGGTTCGCGGCGCTCGCCGAACCGCGGCTGCTTCCGCAGGAGATCCCGTACGAGGGCACCACGTTGCCCGGCTGCTTCTGCCCGGCCGACGCGAGCGGCACCCCGCGACCGCTGCTGATCGCGGTCAACGGCTACGACTCCGCCCTGCCCGAGATGTACTGGTCGCACGCCGTCCCCGCGCTGCGCCGCGGCTACCACTGCCTGCTGGTGGACGGGCCCGGCCAGGGCCGGGCCCTGATCGAGCAGGGCCTCCACCTGCGTCCGGACTGGGAGCACGTGATCGGCCCGGTGGTCGATCACGCCCTGACCCTGCCCGGTGTCGACGGCGACCGGCTGGTGCTGATGGGCTGGAGCCTGGGCGGCTACCTGGCGCCGCGCGGCGCCGCCGGCGAACCACGCGTCGCCGCGCTGGTCGCCGACCCGGGTCAGTGGGACATGATCGACGCGTTCCGTACGCAGCTGCCGCTGCCGCGCGGACTCCGCGACCGCCTGCCGGACGTCGATCCCGGCGAACTCGAACCCCACCTCACGCCGTTGGTGGAGAACCCGGTGCACTGCTGGAAGATGGTGCAGCGCGCGATGTGGGTGCACGGCGTGAAGAACCTGGGCGAGTACGTCGTCGACACCGGCCGCTACCGCCTCTCCGACGTCGCAGCGCGGATCGCCTGCCCGACGCTCGTGGCCGTGGCCGAGGACGACCCGGTCGGCGCCGCCGCGGAGACCCTGTACGACGCGCTCACCTGCCCGCGCACCCTGGTCCGCTTCAGCGAGGCGGAGGGCGCCGCCGACCACGTCGAGTGCTGGAACCGTTCCCGCTTCGACCAGCGCGTCTTCGACTGGCTGGACGACGTCCTCGCCTGACCGCCCGGCCCGGGCCCCCGGCCCGCCCGAGCCGAGCCGTCAGCGGTTCTCGCCGGGCACCCAGAGGACGTCGCCGACGTCCTTGTTGGCGGTGCGCGCGAGGATGAACAGCAGGTCGGAGAGCCGGTTGAGGTAGGTCGCGGTGAGCGGGTTCATCGTGTCCGCGTGCTCCTGCAGCGCGGCCCAGGTGGAGCGCTCGGCGCGCCGGGCGACGGTGGTCGCCTGGTGCAGCAGCGCCGCGCCCGCCGTGCCGCCCGGCAGGATGAAGCTGCGCAGCTTCTCCAGGCCGGCCAGGAAGCGGTCGCAGTCCTCCTCCAGCCTGTCGACGTAGGACTGCTCGACGCGCAGCGGCGGGAACTCGGGGTTCTCCACGACCGGGGTGGCCAGGTCGGCGCCGACGTCGAACAGGTCGTTCTGCACACGCACCAGCACCTCCTTCACCTCCTCGGCGAGGCCGCCGAGAGCGAGGGCCACACCGATCGCGGCGTTCGCCTCGTTGGCGTCGGCGTAGGCGTCGATCCGGGTGTCCGTCTTCACGGTACGGCTCATGTCGCCCAGGGCCGTCGTACCGTCGTCACCGGTGCGGGTGTAGATGCGCGTCAGGTTGACCATGCGTGCAGCGTAGCGCCGGAGCAGGCCGTACGAGCAGGCCGAGGGGCCGGTGGCGGTGCCACGGGCCCCTCGGTGGCCCCGGGTCCGCGACGACGCGGCCGGGATGCCCCGGGTGGTTCCTGCGAGCAGAGCCGTCCGGCTCAGTGCGCCGGCGGCCCCCCGGCGTGCGCCTGCTGCGACTCGGCGAGGATCTCCTCCACACGGTGGCGCGGAAGGGCGGTCTTCAGGGACACCCAGATGGTCAGCAGGGCCAGGGCGAACGTGGCGACCGCGCCGGTGCCGAGGCCGAGCCAGCCGAGGTTCCCGGCCTCCTCCGACTCCGCCGGGTAGCCGCCGGCGAAGCTGATCACCGCCAGGCCCACGAACCACACGAACACCCAGGAACCGGCCGCGAGGTCCAGCTTCGGGTGGTCCTGCTGGGAGAACCGCAGGAACGCCGCCATGAGGATCCAGCCGAGGATCAGCAGGAGGAACAGCTTCCAGTTCTGCTCCCAGCCCGTCCAGTAGACGATCAGGTTCGTCGACCACAGGGCGAGGAACCCGACGACCCAGACCGTCCTGTCGCCCAGCCGGTACGGGCGGTGCTGCTCCGGGAGCTGCTTGCGCATGGCCAGCAGCACGATCGGGCCCGATCCGAAGGACAGCACGGTGGCGCTGGTGAGGAACGGGACCAGCTGTGCCCAGCCCGGGAACGGCAGGAAGAACAGGCAGCCGACGACGAACGCCAGCAGCAGGCTGACCCACGGCACGCCGTTCCTGTCGACCTTGGCCAGATTCGCCGGTGCGTTGCGGTTGCGGCCCATGGCGTAGGAGAGGCGCGCGGTGACTCCGGCGTAGATCATGCCCGTGTCCCCGGGGGAGATGATCGCGTCGGCGTAGAGCAGGCCCGCCAGCCAGACCGCGCCCAGGATGCCCGCGATGGCGGCGAGCGGGCCGAAGACCGCGAGCACGTCGGTCTCGCCGGTGAAGTTGGCGCCGACCTCGGCCCAGCCGCCCTCGGTGATGGCCTCGGACGGGACGGATCCGATGAAGGCGACCTGCAGACCGACGTAGAGGATGCCGCAGATGACGACCGAGCCGATCAGCGTCAGCGGGATGTTCTTCTTCGGGTTGTCGGTCTCGCCCGCGAGCTCCACGCCCTGGCGGAAGCCGAAGTAGGAGAACGCGATGCCGGCGCTGGCGACGGCGGAGAAGACGCCCTTGGCGCCGTACGGGGCGAAGCCGCCGAACTCGTCGCCCGCGAAGTGGTCGGTGTTGAACGCGAGGGCGACGAACACCGCGATGACCAGCACGATCATCAGCAGCTTCCACCACACCAGCAGGTTGTTCAGCCGCTGGAACCAGCGCACGCCGAAGAAGTTGACCAGGACGAAGAGGCCCATCAGGAGGACCGAGACGACGGTGCCCCAGGCCGTCAGCGTGGGCTGTCCGTCCTTCACGTCCTGCAGCCAGGGAAGCCAGTTGTTCGAGTACTGCACGACGGCGAGCACCTCGATCGGGGCCACGGCCGCGGCGGCCACCCAGGTGAGCCAGCCCATCGTGAAGCTGGTGAAGGAGCCGTAGGAGTAGTGCGGGTAGCGGGCGACGCCGCCGGAGTGCGGGAACATCGTTCCCAGCTCCGAATAGCTCATCCCGATGAAGATGAACATGACGCCGCCGATGATCCAGGAGAGGATCGCCGCGGGCCCCGCCATCTGTGACGCGAAGAGTGCCCCGAAGAGCCAGCCGGAACCGATGATCGACCCGACCGCCGTGAACAGCAGCCCGATCGTTCCGTAGTCCTTCTTCAGACGCCGGTCGTCACCCGGTGCGTCCGCCGAAGGGTTCGTGGTCACGTCGGCCATGGAGCGGCCACCTCCTGCTGTCGGTGCGTCGGTGCGGGCCTGCTGGAGCCCGGGTGGCAGCGGAGGAACCGATGTGCCGGACACAGACCCACAGCAGGGTGCGCACCTTCACCTTTGCCTGTCCAGGGCGAAACGGCCTGCATTTCCCTGCCTGCAGTATCGGTTCGGGCAATGAATCTTAAATGGCGGGTATAGCTGAGCGTCATGTTGCGGCACGTCGACATGTGGGGATTATGTCGCTCTTGTCCGTGAAGTCCGCGCACTCGGTGCGAGTGGCACCCTCGCGCGGCGTCCTCCGGTTCCCCCGGTGGCGTGCACCCGGTGCCGGATGCCCTCCGAAGCCGGGTCGCCGGGGCGCCGGGGGATCGGGCATAGCGCGGCGAAACGGGCGCCCTCGGTGTGACGTCCGCCATGTGAGACGTGACGCGTGTCTCTTCGCCGCCTGAGGGTCCGTCCGAAGCGCTAGGGTCCCGCCAACAGCTCGGATGCTCCAGGGAAGGAAGCGTGTCGTGGCGAAGAAGCTCGCCGTCATCGGTGCCGGTCTGATGGGTTCCGGCATCGCGCAGGTCTCGGCCCAGGCGGGCTGGGAGGTGGTCCTCCGCGATGTGACCGACGAGGCGTTGCGCCGTGGCACGGACGGGATCAAGGCGTCCTTCGACAAGTTCGTCGGCAAGGGCAAGATGGAGGCCGCCGCGGCCGAGGCGGCGCTCGGCCGGATCACCACCACCACCGAACTGGACGCCGCGGCCGAGGCCGACGTCGTCGTCGAGGCCGTCTTCGAGAAGATCGAGGTCAAGCAGGAGATCTTCCGCGCCCTCGACGGGCTGGTGAAGGACGAGGCGGTGCTCGCCTCCAACACCTCCGCCATTCCGATCACCAAGATCGCGGCCGCCACCCGCCGGCCCGAGCGCGTCGTCGGCACCCACTTCTTCTCGCCGGTGCCGATGATGGGGCTGTGCGAGCTGGTGCGCGGTCACAAGACCAGCGACGAGGCGCTCGCCG
The DNA here is from genome assembly GCF_000426325.1 of Streptomyces sp. CNS606. NCBI lineage: Bacteria > Bacillati > Actinomycetota > Actinomycetes > Kitasatosporales > Streptomycetaceae > Streptomyces > Streptomyces sp. CNS606. Next base: position 187,249 of record NZ_KE384522.1, on the reverse strand, counting down.
CCGCCCGCGCGTTCGCGGAGTCGGTCGGCAAGACCTGCATCGTGGTCAACCGCGACGTCGCCGGCTTCGTCACCACCCGCCTCATCGCCGCCCTGGTGGTGGAGGCGGCCAAGCTCCACGAGTCCGGCGTCGCCTCGGCCGAGGACATCGACACCGCCTGCAAGCTCGGCTTCGGCCACGCCATGGGCCCGCTCGCCACCGCCGACCTGACCGGCGTCGACATCCTGCTGCACGCCAGCGAGAACATCTACACCGAGTCGCAGGACGGCAAGTTCGCGCCGCCGGAGCAGATGCGGCGGATGGTCGACGCCGGCGACCTGGGCCGCAAGAGCGGCAAGGGCTTCTACACGTACTGACCGCGCGGCGGCCGTTCCCCCGGCCCGGCGCGGCGGTCCGGGGCGCGTCCTCCGCAGCACCCGGGAGGGGGGCGTCCCGGTCTGCCGTTCTCACCCGTGAGGGTGAATTGCGTATCGGTTGGACCACGAACGGCAACTCGACGGACCGTCAGGTCGTCTCCCCTGAAGAGGGGTTCCGGCCCTTCGTCGTGCGGCGTGCCCCGGCCGGGTTCCGGCGGCGCGGAGCATCGCGCGAGAGCACGACGGGACCACACGTACGACACAGGACGCAGCCACACGATCCATACCGGGAGCGGTTATGCACATCAGGGGCGACCACGCAGAGCTGGTCGTCGGGGGGCGCCTCGACGTCCGCAGCGCAGCGGACGCCCGTACGGCTCTTCACGGCGCCGTCGACGCGGGCGAGGGCGACCTCGTTCTCGACCTGGCCGAACTCGAGTCGTGGGACGCCACCGGGCTGGGCGTCATCATGGGTGCGCACCGCCGGGCGGGGCGCTGCGGCCGGCGACTCGTTCTGCGGCGCGTACCGCCCCAGATGCAGCGCCTGCTCGTCGCGACCCGGCTGCACCGGATCCTGGCCATCGAGGACGCCGTCGCCGCCCCGCAGGTCGGAATCCTCACCAAGCCGTGACGTCCCGGCCCCCACACGAGCACGGCCCCTCGTGGATACTGTGCCGGACACGGCGATGGGGCGGAGGCCATGGTTCAGCACGAGAGTGACCAGTCCGGTGAGGAGCATGCGGACGACCGGGGTGGTGGTCCCCTCGCCCGCACGGTCAGACTCATATCGGGCGACTACCTGCTGACCGTCAACCCGGTCGACGGCAGCGAGATCGAGCCCTGCCCGCCCGGACAGCGCCCCGGACGCCCCCGGCGCCGCGCTGCGGGAGAGCGGCCCGAGGCCGGCCGGCCCGGCACCGGACGCGGCTCCGCCGGCGTCGGCGGGAGGCGCCCCGTCCTGCTGGAGCGGGACGAGGAGCGCGAGCGCCTCACCCGCCTGCTCGGCCGGGGCCGGTCCGTCCGCCTCACCGGGCCCCGCGGCTCCGGCCGCACCGCCCTCCTGGAAGCCGTCGCCGCCGACGCGGCGACCCTGGCCCCGGACGGCGTGATCCGGCTCAGCGGCTACCGCCGCGGGGTCACCGACGTCCTCCAGGACCTCTTCTCCGCCGTCCACGACGCTCCCGCCCTGCGTCCCGACCGGCGCCGCCTGCGCGAGGCGCTCTCCTCGGTCGGCGCGGTCGTCGTCCTCGACGACCTGGAGTTCGGCGCCTCCGCGCTCGACGAACTGCTCACCGCCACCCCCGAGTGCGCCTACCTCGTCGCGGCCACCCCCGACGTCGCCGCACCCTCCGAAGGGGCCCGCATCGAGGAGGTCTTCCTCCCCGGGCTCAGCCGCACCGCCTCGCTGGAACTGCTCGAGCACCGTCTCGGCCGTCCGCTCACCGACGACGAGTCCGACTGGGCCGGCGACCTGTGGTTCCTCAGCGAGGGCAACCCGCTCTCCTTCGTGCAGGCCGGCACGCTGATGCGACGGCGCGGTGGCGGCGCCGCCGTCGCCCTGTACGGCGCCGAGGACGCCTCCGACGGCCGCCTGCCCAGCGGAGCCGACCTGGCGGCCGACGTCGCCTCCGGTCTCTCGGGCACCGCCCGCGACGCGCTGCGCATCGCGGTCGTCCTCGGGGGCGAACTCCCCCGCGGAACGCACCTGCCGGCGCTGCTCGGCGAGGACCACGCCGACCATGCGCCGGACGAGCTCGCCGACGCCGGTCTCGTGACCGAGGCCGGGGGTCACTACCGCCTGGCCGGAGGTGTGGCGGGTCAGCTCGCCGCAGGGCCGTTCCGGGGCGACGGAGACGGGGACGCCGTGCGGGCCGAGACCGTGGCCCAGCACTACGCCTGGTGGGTCGCCCATCCGTCGGTCAGCGCGGCCCGCGTCGGCGCCGAGGCGGACGCCGTGGTCGCCGCGGTCCAGGCGGCACAGCGCGACGGCAAGGCCGCCGCGGCCGTGCTGCTGGCACGGTCCGCCGCGCCGGTACTTGCCGCCGCCCTGCGCTGGGGCGCCTGGGAACGCGTGCTGCGCAGCGGCCAGGAGGCCGCCCGGCGCGCCGGTGAGGTCGCCGAACAGGGCTATTTCCACCACGAGTTGGGCGTACTCGCGCTCTGCCAGGGCAACCCGGAGCGGGCCCGCACGGAACTCGACGCCTCCGTCGCGCTGCGTGCCGCGCTCGCCGACCAGCACGGCACGGTGGCCGGCCGCCGCGCACTGGCGCTGGTCACCGACCGCCTCGCCGCGGCCGCCGCCGGCGGCGCGGCGGGGGTCACCCCGGGCACGCCCGACGGCCCCACACTCGCCGGCGGGCCGACGGCTTCCCCCGCGTCGCCCCAGGAGACCGGGAGTGTCGCGGGCACCGGTGGCGCGACGGGCGCCCTGGGGACTGCGGGTGCGGCGGGCGCCGCGGGTGCCACAGGCGCCCGGGTGGGGCTCGGCAAGACCGCGGGGGCGGGCCCTTCAGCGGTCCGTCCGGCCCACGGCCCGGACGAGACGCCCACCTCCCCGACGCCCCGCTCGTCCTACGGCGACGGGAAGACCAGGTCCCAGGAGGAGATCACCGCGGCCGCGTTGTCGACGGCGGCGGCCATGGACGACAGCATCGCGGCCCTGCGCGCCGCCGCGGACGAGGAGCGCGGCTTCTCCGGCCTGGGCGGCCGCCGAGGTCTCGCGGTGCGCAGCACACGCAAGAACGTTCTTGCGGCGGGCGCGGGCGCCGTACTGGCGGCCGTCCTCGGCACGGTGGCCCTCACCGCGGCGTCCGACAGCTCCGACACCCCGCGTGGCGGTACGGTCCAGCCGGACCGGTCGGACACGTTCACCGACGACTGGACGGACGATCCCGAGTCCGGCGACGGCGGCGCGGACCGTGGGGACGACACCTCGCGCAGCCCCGGCACCCCCGGCCCCTCCAGTTCCGCCACCCCCTCACCCTCCCCCTCCGACGGAGGCGGCCCACCCGCCGACCCGTCCCCGACCGACGACGACTCCTCGTCGAACGGCGGCGGCAGCGGCGGGAACAGCGGCGGCAACGGCGGTGGCGGGGACGACGACGATGACCCGCCGTCCCCGGACCCGACCGACGACGAGACGACCCGGCCGCCGACCGAATCGCCCACCCCCTCGGATTCGCCCGATCCCACACCCAGTCCGACCGAGTCGTCGTCGGGCGGGGGCGAGGGATCGTCGTCGCCGACCGCGGACGGGCCCCCGCCGAGCGCAACGGTGAGCGGAACGTCCCCGGCGGCGGGCAGCAGCGCGACGCCGGTCGACTGACATCACCGCCGGCGCCCCCCCCGCCTGCGCCCGCCCGGAGGTGGGAGGTGCCACGCCGCGGGCCCGCGACGCGGGGTCGCGCCACGGCCCCACGCGGGGACGCGCAGGGCGGGCCGCACACGTCCCGGCGGGCGACGGCGCCCGCCGGCGCGCGTGCGGTCAGAAGAGGCGGAGCTTGTCGTCGTCGATGCCGCGGAGCGCGTCGTAGTCGAGGGTGACGCAGGAGATCGCGCGGTCCGTGGCGAGCACGCGGGCCTGCGGCTTGATCTCCTGGGCGGCGAACACGCCCTTCACGGGCGCCAGATGCGGGTCGCGGTTGAGCAGGTCGAGGTAGCGCGTCAGCTGCTCGACGCCGTCGATCTCGCCGCGCCGCTTGATCTCGACCGCGACGGTCGTGCCGTCGGCGTCGCGGCAGAGGATGTCCACGGGCCCGATGGCCGTGGGGTATTCGCGCCGGATGAGGGACCAGCCCTCACCCAGGGTCTCCATCCGGTCGGCCAGCAACTCCTGCAGGTGCGCTTCCACGCCGTCCTTGATGAGACCCGGGTCCACGCCCAGTTCGTGCGAGGAGTCGTGCAGGATCTCCTCCATCGTGAGGATGAGCTTCTCGCCCGCCTTGTTGACGACCGTCCACACGGCGACCCCGTCCTCCTCACCCTCCTTCAGGGTGCATGGCGGGGACATCCAGTTGAGGGGCTTGTAGGCACGGTCGTCCGCATGGACGGACACCGATCCGTCGGCCTTGACCAGCACGAGTCGCGGTGCGGCGGGAAGGTGCGCGGTGAGCCGGCCTGCGTAGTCGACGGAGCAGCGGGCGATGACGAGACGCATGGTGGATCACGCTAGCGGACACCGGCACCCGTTCGCGATTCGCCCGTGATTGAGCCTGTTCTGGCATGGCTTGTTGTGTACGCATTCGCCTGGTGCGTCCGTACGCACAGGCTTACGCTTCGCATCGGGGGCGTCGCCGTACGGAACCAGTGCGGAGGGCTCGGCTCGCCGCGTTCGCGGGCCCCCGGTCACGTCCGTATGACCTCGCACGCGTGCGCGCGGGGTCGCGAGAGGAGAACTCATGTCGCTCGACGTCTCACCGGCCCTCCTCGCACAGGCCGAGCGAGGCGAGGTCGACGAAGCGGCTTTCGTCGACTGCGTCCGCACCTCCTTGCCGTACGCGTGGGAAATGGTCAGCTCTCTGGTCGCTCAGCTCAAGGTGGACGGCGGTGAGTTCGCCGACAACCAGACGCCTCCGCCGGACGAGCAGGCGCGCGGCCAGCTGCTGCGGGCACTGGCGAGCGACGCGATACGCGGCGCGCTGGAGCGGCACTTCGGTGTCCGGCTCGCCTTCCAGAACTGCCACCGGGTGGCGGTCTTCCCGACCGACGGGTCGGGAGACGAGCGGCTGGCCCGTTTCACGTCCGTGCGCGGGCAGTTGCTCAACCAGTCGCCGACGCTGCGCGACTGCTGACGCCGGCGGGCCCGGTGCCGGGTGCCGGCGTCGCCGCCGTGGCTCCGCCCGACGCCGCCTGTCGCGGCGAGCGGTCGCGGAGCAGCGGCAGGACGTCGGCGCCCAGCCGGGCCACGTTGTCCCGCGTCGCAGCAAGATCACCCGTTCCCTCGACCAGCAGGGCGAAACGGCGGATTCCGGTCGTTTCCGCAGTGGCGGCGAGCCGGTCCGCGCACAGCGCGGGCGGGCCCACCGGGTGCAGTGCGCAGAGCTTCTCCGTGTAGGCGGCTGCGTCCCGCATGGCCCGTTCCCGGCCGTCCACGGTGCGGTGTGCGGCGAGCCCGTGGCGCATCCATGCGGGCATGGTCTTGGCGAGGGCCCCGACGGCCTCCCGGCGGGTGTCGGCGACCTGCGCCAGACCCGCGGACACGTGGTGCGCGGCGGCCCGTTCGACCGTCTCCGCGCCGTGTCCCGCCGCGCGCGCCTCGCGCCGCCACAACGCGGTCATGCCCGCCTTCTCCTCGTCGCCGCAGTGCATGCCGAGCAGCATCGGCAGCGCGTGCCGGGCGGCGAGCCGTACGGTCCCGGGTGAGGTGCAGGCCACCACGACGGGCGGCGCGTCGGCGAGGCCGGCCACCGCGTCGTCCGGTCGGGGCACCACGTCGACCTCCGGGAACGCGTACCGCGCGCCGTCCGCGCCGACGCGCGGCTCGCGCAGCCAGCGCATCAGCAGCTCCAGCGACTCCGGGAAGCCGTGCTCGTACGCCTCCAGGCCGCCTCCGAAGACCGCGAGGTCGATCCACGGCCCGCCTCGTCCGACGCCGAGAGTGAACCGGCCGCCGGAGGTGACGTGCAGCAGCGCCGTCTGCTCGCCGAGCGCGACCGGGTGTGCGTTCGGCAGCACGCTGACCGCCGTGCCGACGCCGATCCGCCGGGTGCGTCCGAGCAGCAGCGCGGCCAGCGTCACCGCCGACGGGCAGACGCCGTACGGCACGAAGTGGTGCTCGGCCAGCCACACGTCGGCCAGGCCCGCACGTTCCGCCTCCTCGGCCGTGCACAGCGCCCGGTGCAGTGCCTCCGCCGGGCCCTGCCCGGGGAACTGCGCGGCCAGCACGAACGCTCCGAGGGTCTCGACCCGTGCCTCACCCATGTTCTCCGCCTCCCTGAGGCCGCCCACCCCTGCGCCCCCATCCGGCATCAACGCCTGACACGTGCCAAAGGCACGGTCCCCGGCGCGCAGCGGGCGCTGCGCGCCCCGGAGTGGGCGGGGCGGGGGGCTGCGGTCAGTACGCTGGTGGCGCGAGCCCGCCGGGCCCGTCCGCGCGTCCGCGGCTTCGTCCGCGGACCGCCGTCCGCCGTCGTCCGAACCGCCGAGGTGCACCGTGTCCCCGCGTCGTAACCGCCCGCGTGGCGGCGGCAGGTCCGCGTCCGGGGGTGCCGAGCGCGCCGACCGGTACGGGGTGGAGCGCACGGAGGACTGGCGGGGCGAGGAGTGGGTGGTCCGGCAGGTCGGCGGGGGTGCCGCGGGGAAGCACTACCGCTGCCCGGGCTGCGACCAGGAGATCCCGCCGGGCGTCCCGCACGTCGTCGCGTGGGCGCAGCACGGGCCCGTGGACGACCGCCGCCACTGGCACCGTGCGTGCTGGAACGCCCGGGACCGCCGCTCCGCCCGGCTCCAGCGGTCCCGCAACGCCCCCCGGTACTGAAGCCTGTTCGCAGACGTGGCGACGGCCGGCACCGGAGCGGGGGCTCCGGCGCCGGCCGTCGCGGTGGGCCGGGGGTGTGCCGTCAGGCGGTGTGCAGGGTGAGGCCGTAGCGCTGGAGGATCTCGTTGATCGGCTGGTGCCAGGTCTCGCCGCCGCCGGAGCAGTTGCCCCAGCCGCCGGACGTGACGCCCTGCGCCTGGTCGCCGCTGATGAACGAGCCGCCGGAGTCGCCCGGTTCGGCGCACACGCTGGTCTTGGTCATCTGGTGCACCGCGCCCTGGCTGTAGTTGACCGTCTCGTTCTTCGCGAGCACGGTGCCGCAGTGCCAGTGCGTCGTCGAGCCGGAGCGGCAGACGGACGCGCCCACCGGCGCCTCGGCCGAACCGCGCACGAGACGGTCGGGGACGGTGCCCCAGCCGAGGACGACCGGCACCGTCCACCACCCGCTCCCGACGTTCACCCAGGCGTAGTCGTCACCGGGGAAGGAGGACCCCTGGAAGGTGCCGATGTGGCTGCCGTCCCAGCCGCGCACGGCGGAACCCGCGCCGCCGCAGTGCCCGGCGGTGACGAAGCCGCCGTGCACGGAGAAGCCTATGGAGCAGCGGACGTTGCCCGTGTAGTACGGGTCGCCGCCGACGGTGCCCGCCGCGAAGGTGCGGGGCGCCTGCGGGGTCTCCCGTACGGCGACCGGGCCCGCCTCGCGCGCGTCGGCGACGAAGGCGCGGACGGCGTCGTCGTGCCGGTGCCCCTCGACGACCCGGACGACGACCGCGCCGGCGCGCGGGTCGACGTGCCAGCTCGCGACCCCGGCGGGGGCGTCGAGCGTGTCGACGCTCCGCATGGTGGTCTCGAGTCTGCGCAGGGTGTGCGCGGCGGGTACGACCCGGGCGCCGGTCGCCTCGACGGCCCGCCGCCGGTCCTCGTCGGCGCGGGCGCCGGTGAGCGCGACGGTGAGCCGACCGCGTCCGGCGTCGAACCAGGAGCCGCCGTAGGCGGCTCCGGCGGCGCGCCGTGCGGCCGACTCCACGGTGCGGGCCTTCGTCTCCGCCTCGAGCCGGGCGAGGGCCTCCTTCTCGCTCAGGCCCAGGTCGCGCTGCAGGGCGGCGACCAGGCCGGGGGAGGCGGCCTTCTCCGCCGTGCCGCCGGGGGCGTCGGCCGCCGACGCCTGGGTGAGTCCGCCCGCCAGGGTGCCCGCGAGAAGCGCGGTGGTCAGGGCGGAGCGCAGGACCTTTCTTCGTCTCATGGCGTTGCCTTTCGTCGTGCCGGTAGGGGTGGTACGGAAGGCGTATGAGAGCGCTCTCATGTCGTGCTGCGGGGAGCGTAGCCGAGGAGCGGGTGTCAGGTCTATGCCAATGCGCGCAGTGCGGCGGGAGACGCGTCGCGCGACCGAGGACGGGGCCCGCATGCCGCGGGCCCGGGACCGCGCGGGTGCGCGGTCCCGGGCCCGTACGGAGGCGGCAGGTCAGACGTCGCGGTTGGCCAGGGCGGCGTAGGCGCCGGCCAGGGCCGCGCCGGAGACGACCGCGAGCAGGCCCAGCAGCGGCCAGCCGGTGGTCCCCACGTCGCCCTGGAACGGCATCTGGAACATCGACGCCAGGCCGTTCAGCGGCGAGTACTCCAGCAGCCCGTCCTGCAGGTCGCTCAGGCTCGCCGGGAGGAAGATCGCGACCAGCATCGGCAGCAGCACCACACCCAGCATGGCGGTGATGGCACCGGCGGAGTGGCGGAGCATCGCGCCGACGGAGAGCGAGAGCAGACCGAGCAGGGCGACGTACAGGCCGGCGCCCACGGTGGCGCCGAGCCATTCGCCGCCGGTGGCGGTCAGTTCGCCGTTCACGACGGACTCGCGCAGGCCCTCGGACACCATCGCGTCCGGCGGCACTTCGGCGCCGCCCAGCATCCCTGCCTGAATCAGCGCGGTGAGTCCGGCCGCGAGCGTCGTCATGACGAAGGCGACCAGGAAGAAGACGAGCGCCTTGGCGAGCAGTACGCGCCCGCGGACCGGGCAGGCCGTCATCGTCGTGCGGATCATCCCGGTGCCGTACTCGGAGGTGATCACCAGCACGCCGAGCGTGATGACGCAGATCTGGCCGAGCATCAGGCCGAACAGGCCGCCGCCGAGCAGCGGCGTGGTGACGAACCGGTTGCTGCTGCCGCTGAAGGCGAGCGCCATCAGGAAGCCGATGCCCACGACGATCACGAACATCACGCCGAGCGTCCACATCGTCGAGCGCACGGTACGGATCTTCGTCCACTCGGAGGCGAGGGCGTGGCCGAGGTGGGTGCGGGGGAGCGCCGCCTGCCCGGTGGTGCCCTGCGGCGGCCGGCCGCCCGCCGGTGCGGCGGGGTGCACCGGCGCGGCCGCGACCGGGGCCGGAGCGGTGGCGTACGGCGCCTGGCCGGGCGGCGGGCCCTGGGGCGCGGGGACGGGTGCCGCGGGCGGCTGGACGGGCTGGGCCGGCGGCGTCAGCATCATGGTGCCCTGGGCCGGGGTCCGCTGCGGCGGACCGCCGCCGGCCGCGGCCCGGGCGGGGTTGAGCATCATGGTGTGCTCGGGGCGCCGGTCGGTCGCCTCCGCCTCGGGCGCGGTGCTCTCGGCCTCCTCGGCCTCCCCGGTCTCCTCGGCTTTCTCCGTCGCCTCCGTCGCCTCGGGCGCCGACTTCGCGGGGTCCTGGGCCTGTCCGGGGACGTGCGGGACGTGCGCCTCCTCGGGCGACTGCGTGCCCGGGGCGGGGTCGGAGGCGGGGTTCTCGGGTGGCTGGGGCGTGGTCATCGGGCGTCCTCGGTGGGGGGCTCGGTGGCGGGAGGGATGGTGCCGGGGGAGGTGGGCCGCGTCATCCGCGGCCTCCGTCACCGGCGCCGGAGGCCCCCTGGTAGGGGCCCGCCGCGTAGGCGCCCCGGGGGTCGGCCTGCGGCGGTACGGGCGGGGCGCCACCGGGAGCGCCGTACCCGCCCGGGACGGGACCGCCGGGCATCCCGCCCGGCACCTGGCCCGGTACCTGTCCGGGCACCTGGCCCGGCATCCCGCCCGGCACCTGGCCCGGCATCGCCATGCCGGGCACGGTCCCCGGCACCGGCATGCCGGGCGCGCCCGGCCCGAAGCCCGTCGGCGCGAGGCCCGCGGCCAGGTCCGTGGTCGACCGGTAGTCCACGGCGCCCTGGGTGAGCCGCATGTACGCCTCCTCCAGCGACGCCTGGTGCGGGGAGAGTTCCCACAGCCGCACGTCCGCCTCGTGCGCCAGGTCGCTGATGTGGGGGAGCGGCACCCCGGTCACCCGCAGGGCGCCGTCCGCCTCCGGTTCGACCTGGCCGCCGGCCTCCGCGAGCGCCGAACTCAGCTTCTCCCGCTGCTCGGGAGCGTCGTCCGGGGTGCGCACGCGCGCGTATCCCACGGAGTTCTGCGTGATGAAGTCCTTCACCGGCATGTCGGCCATCAACTGGCCGCGCCCGATGACGATGAGATGGTCGGCGGTGAGCGCCATCTCGCTCATCAGGTGGCTGGAGACGAAGACCGTCCGCCCTTCGTCCGCGAGCCGCTTCATCAGGTTGCGGACCCAGAGGATGCCCTCCGGGTCGAGCCCGTTGACCGGTTCGTCGAAGAGCAGCACCTGCGGGTCGCCGAGCAGTGCCGCCGCGATGCCGAGGCGCTGGCCCATACCGAGGGAGAAGCCCTTGGACCGCTTGCCGCCCACGTCCTGGAGGCCGACGAGGCCCAGCACCTCGTCGACCCGGCGGGAGGGGATTCCGGACAGCTGCGCGAGGCACAGCAGGTGGCTGCGCGCGCTGCGCCCGCCGTGCACGGCCTTGGCGTCGAGCAGGGCGCCGACCTGGCGCGGCGCGTTCGGCAGCTTCCGGTACGGCTGCCCGCCGATCGTGACATGACCCGAGGTGGGCTGGTCCAGGCCCAGGATCATCCGCATCGTGGTGGACTTGCCGGAGCCGTTGGGCCCCAGGAAGCCGGTGACGGCGCCGGGCCGTACCTGGAAGGACAGGTTGTACACGGCCGTCTTGGCGCCGTAGCGCTTCGTCAGGCCGTACGCCTCGATCATGCTCGCCCCTGTACGTGGTGCGGGGCCCGCGTCGCGCGTTCACCGCCCCGCATCTCGCCCCCGGTCAAGGTCTAGGAGGGTACAGGCCGCCGTTCCGGTTCCCTCCTGTCGGTCACGTCCGCGCGGAACGTCGGTCACGTGCGCGCGGGATGGGTCGCCTCAGTACGGCGGCGCGTCCGCCGTCTCCCGCAGCGCGGCGGCCGAGGCCGCCGCGCACGCGCGTTCGGCGGCACGGGACGCTCCGGGGAACAGCCGACCGAAGGACACCGCCCTGCCGAGCGCACCCGGCCGCCACGCGAGGGAGGCCGCCCGCCGCAGCTCGGCCGCGCTCGTGCCCCGGCCCGTCCACGGCTCCAGGTAGGCGTCCCGCAGGCGCGGCGCCACCTCCGGCCCGTACCGCTCGCACGCCACGCGGACGGGGACCCGGAGCGAGCAGAACGGGTGCGAGAGGGCGGCGTCGCCCCAGTCGAAGAAGGTGAACCGGCCCGGCCGCGGGGCGAAGACCTGGCCGGCGTGCAGGTCGGCGTGATCGAGGGAGTCCGGCACGCCGACGGCGGCGAGTTCCGCGCACCAGTCGGCCAGGCGCGGCCGCAGCGCGAGCAGGCGCGCGCGAGCGCCGGGTGCCGACGTCGTGTCGTCGTCCACGAGCCGGTCGAAGACCCCGGGCAGCGCGGTGGTGCGCGCGCCGGGCACGCCGAGCCGTTCGAGGGCCGGCAGGTGCGGCAGAAGGGTCCGTTGCAGTTCCGCGTAGGACCGCAGCGGCTCCTCCCAGGCGCGCGGGTCGTCGGGGGCGCGGTCGAGCACGTCGCGGAAGAGCGCACCGCCGTCCGGCAGCAGCAACCAGCCGCGTTCGGCGTCCACGGCCAGCGGAGCGAGGACGTGCTCCGGCGTCCACGCGGCCAGCGCCGCGGTCAGCGCGCCCTCGAAGGCGCTCGCGGGCGGGTTCGCCTTGAACCACACGGCGCCGGCGGGTCCTTCGACGGAGAGGCGCACCAGGACGGACCAGGGCCGCAGGCGCACCGCCCGCCGCCCCGTCTCCCGCAGGCCGTGCGCCGCGAGCCCGCGCCGCGCCCAGTCGAGGGCGGCGTCGCGCCAGGTCTCCTGCTCCCAGGGCGTCACCGCGTCCGGGTACGGCCCGCGGTCCACGGACGTCGTCGTGCGCTCTCCCATCACGCCATCCCAGCACGTCGCCGGGGCCGGCTCCATCGGGTTTCCGCGCCGTGCGGCGGACATGACGGCGCCCCCGGACCGTATGGTCCGGGGGCGCTGCAGGGGGGTGTGCCGCCTTACGCGTCGCGCTTCTTGACCGTCACGAAGCCCGCCAGCAGGGCGACGACGACCCAGCCGGCCATGATCAGCAGTCCGCCCCAGGGGCCGTACGGGCGGTCGCCGCTGCCCATGCTGCCGTCGACGACCGACATGATCATCGATCCGGCCTGGTCGGGCAGATACATGCCCACGTCCCGCGTGGCCTCGACGGCGCCCAGGATGTTGGAGACCAGGAAGAAGAACGGCATCAGGATCGCGAACGCCAGCAGCGGGCTGCGCAGCAGGAACGCGATGCCCATGGAGAACAGCGCCATCAGCGTCATGTAGATGCCGCCGCCGATGATGGCGCGGAGCACGTTCTCCTCGCCGATCGAGGTGCTGTACTCGCCGAGCAGGGCCTGGCCCAGGAAGAACGCGCTGAAGCTCGTCACCATGCCGACCACGAGGACCAGCAGCGTCGAGACCGCGATCTTCGAGGCCATGAAGATCCCGCGCTGCGGGACGGCGCCGAGGGAGCTGCGGATCATGCCGGTGCTGTACTCGCTGGAGACGGCCAGCACACCGAACGCGATCATCGCGAGCTGGCCGAGCGCGGTGCCCGAGAAACTGACGAACGTGGGGTCGAAGGTGGCCCTCTGCTGGGGCGGCATGTCGTTGAAGGTGGAGGCCGTGACCGCGGCGATCAGCGCGCCGAGACCGACAGTGACGACGAAGGCGGTGGTCAGCGTCCAGAAGGTCGAACGCACGGTGGTGACCTTGGTCCACTCGGAGTGGAGGACCCGGGATACGTGTGCCATGGTTCAGCGGCCCTTCTTCCAGCCCTCGCCCCACGCGGGACGGTCCTGCGGCGTCTCGGTGTGCGGTGTGCCCGGCTGCGGCGCCGGGACCGGCTCGCCCTGTGCGGCGCCGGGCGGCGGCGGTGCGGCGGGCGTCCCGCCCGGTGCACCGGCGGGTGCGCCCTGGCCCGGTACCGTGCCCGGCACGGCGCCCGTGGCGGCGGCCTGCTGCATCGCCGGGTCGGCGGTGGACGTGTGCGCGTGGTACTCCACCGCCCCGGCGGTCAGCCGCATGAACGCTTCTTCCAGCGACGCCTGCTGCGGGCTGAGCTCGTGCAGCACGATCCCTCCCGACGCGGCGAGTTCGCCGATGCGGGACGCCTCGACGCCCTCCGCCTCCAGCGATCCGTCGGCGGCGGTCACCGGCGTCACGCCGTCCCGGTGCAGCAGGTCGAGCAGCTTCTCGGGCTCCGGCGTGCGCAGCCGCACGTACGTCCTCGAGTGCTCGGCGATGAAGTCGGACATCGGGGTGTCCGCGAGCAGCCGGCCCTGGCCGATGACGACCAGGTGCTCGGCCGTCAGCGCCATCTCGCTCATCAGGTGGCTGGAGACGAAGACGGTGCGGCCCTGCCGGGCCAGTTCCTGCATCAGGTTGCGGATCCAGTGGATGCCCTCGGGGTCGAGTCCGTTGACCGGCTCGTCGAACATCAGGATCTTCGGGTCGCCGAGCAGCGCGGCCGCGATGCCGAGGCGCTGGCCCATGCCGAGGGAGAAGCCCTTCGGCCGTTTCTTGGCGACGGCGGACAGACCGACCAGGTCGAGCACCTCGGACACCCGGCGGCGCGGGATGCCGTTGCTCTGCGCCATGCACAACAGGTGGTTGTAGGCCGTGCGCCCGCCGTGCACGGACTTGGCCTCCAGCAGCGCGCCGATGTAGTTCAGCGGCTCCTGCAGGCGGTCGTACCGCTTGCCGTCGATGCGGACGTCGCCGCTGGTGGGCGCGTCCAGTCCCAGCATCATGCGCATGGTGGTGGACTTTCCCGCGCCGTTCGGGCCGAGGAAGCCGGTGACCACGCCGGGGCGCACGCTGAACGTGAGATGGTCGACGGCGACCTTGCGGCCGTAGCGTTTGGTCAGCCCTTCGAGCTCGATCATGCGTCGATCCTACGGGCAGATCCGCCGACGTCGCCCGTGTGATTTGTCATGAGCCCGGGAGGCGCACCGAAGCTGCACGGCTCCGTCGCACGACGGTTCCCTCAGCGCAACCCGTCCGGGCCCCGGGCCCTGCGCGGACGGGCGGGGAGCTCCGTCCCGGACACGCAGAGAACCCGCCCGGACACGCACGGAGCCCCGTGCCCTTGCGGGCCGGGGCTCCGTGCGAGCGGCGTGCCGAGGGTGGTGTCAGCGGGACTGCTGGGCCGGGACGCCGTGGCTCACCGACTCGTCGTCCGTGTCGTCCTCGCCGCCCGGCTGACCGGCCGCGGCCACGGCGGCACCGGTCAGCGTCGCCAGCATCTCGCGGACGTTGGTCAGCTGCGCGTTGATGCTGTCGCGGCGGTTGGTGAGCGCCGCCAGCTCGCGCTCGGACTCGCTGCGGACGCGGTCGGCCTTGGCGTTGGCGTCGGCCACGATGTCCTCGGCCTGGCGCTGCGCGGTCTCGACCGTCTGGCGGGCCCGGCGCTCGGCGTCCGTGCGCAGCTTCTCGGCCTCCAGCCGCAGCTGCTCCGCACGGTGCTCGATCTCCGCGAGCCGCTTCTCGGCCTTGGCCTGGCGGGACGCCAGGTCGCGCTCGGACTGCTCGCGGCGCTTGGCGAGGTTGGTCTCGAAGTCGGCGGCCGCCTGGGCGGCCTTCGCACGGGTGTCCTCGAAGAGGGAGTCGGCCTCCTCGCGCTTGGACTGCGCGTCCTTCTCCGCGTCCGAACGCAGCTGCGTGGCCTCGCCCTTGGCCTTCTCGACGATGCGGGCGCCGTCGTCCTCCGCCTTCTGCTTGCGGTCGGAGGCGAACGCCTCGGCGTCGTTGCGGACCTGCTGCGCGGCGCTCTCGGCGAGCTCGCGGTGCTGCTCGGCGGCCCGGCGGGCCTCCTCGCGCAGGTCCTTGGCCTCCTCCTCGGCGAGACGGAGGATCTTCTCCACGCGCGCGCCCAGACCGGCGTACGACGGCTCCGAGTCGTTGACCTGGGCCTGGGCGTTCTGCGTCTCGAGGTGCAGCTCCTCGATGCGCTTTTCCAGAGAGGTGATGCGAGAGAGTGCGCTGTCCCGGTCGGCGACGAGCTTGGTGATGCGGTCGTCCACCTGACCGCGGTCGTAGCCACGCCGCACGAGCTCGAAGCCGAAGGGGGAGGAAGTGTCGCTCATGGGGTTCCTGTCGAGTCAGACGGGGGTTGTCGGGCTGGGGTATCGGGGAGTGATAGAGGGAATCCTAGGGGGACAAGCGGCGTGTCATCGAGCTGATGCCCGTTTGTTGTGGAGAATGCTCGCTCGTTCGAGTGGCTAACGCCCGGACGGCTTGCCACCGCCGCGTGAACCGCCTGCGCCGGCACCGGCCTTGACGCCGCCGTTCGCATCGGAGTCCGAACCGCTCTTCCGGCCGCCGCTGTTCTTTCCGGACCCCTTGCCGCCGCCGGCGCCGCCGGGCGCCTCGAACGACTCCAGGGCCTCCAACACGTCCTGCACACGGGAGATCTCGGCGTTGATGTCCTCCTGACGGCGCTCCAGCACCTCGAGTTCACGCTGTCCGGCGTCGAGGGTCCGCTGGGCCTCGGCCTCGGCGTCCTCGCGGGTCTTCTCCGCCTCGGTCAGCAGCGTCGCCTTGCGCTGCTCGGCCTCCTTGAGCAGACCCTCCGCCTTGCGCACGGCGGCGATCCGCACCTTTCCGGCCTCCGACTCCGCGTCGTCGACCAGCTCCCCGGCCTTCCGCCGTGCCTCGTCGAGCTGTTCCTCGGCGGCCTTCACCAGGGCGTCGCACCGTTCACCGGCGGACTTCATCGCCTCCGCCGACTCCCGGCGGGCCCGCTCGTGCAACTCCTCCACCTCGCCTGTGATCCGGTCGCGCAGTTCCTCGGCGCGCTCCCGGGTCGCGGCGGCGTCGGTCCGGGCCTCCTCCAGCAGGGTGTTCGCATCCGCGCGGGCCTTCTCGACCCTCTCGCGGCCCTCCGCACGGGCGCTGTTCACCATGCCCTCGGCCTCCTCGCGGGCGGAGGCGAGCAGCCTGTCGGCCCGCTCCTGGGCCGAGGAGGCCGACGTCTCGGCCTCCTCGCGGGCCTGCGCCAGCAGCGTGTCGGCCTGCTCGGCCGCCTCGCCGCGCTTGCGTGCCGCGTCCTCGCGGGCCTCGTCCCGGGCGCGGTCGGCATCCGCGCGGGTCCGCTCGGCGGCCTCCAGCGCCTCGTCCACGGTGCGTTCGGCCAGCGAACGCGCCGCCTCCAGCTCCTCCTGCGCCTCGCGGCGCAGCCCGGTGATCTCCTGCTCCGCCTGCTCGTGCAGCCCCGCCACCGACTCGCGCACCTGCCGTGCGGTGTCCTCGGCACCGGCCACCAGGTCCGCGGCGTGCCGTTCGGCCTCCTCGACGATGCGGACGGCCTCGGCCTGCGCGTCGTCGACCCGCTGCCGCGCCGTGGCCAGCAGTTCCTCTCCCTGCTCGCGCGCGGCCGTGCGTTCCTGGTGCGCCTCCTCGCGGGCGTGGGCGAGCAGTTCCTCCGCTTCCCGGCGCCGCCGCTCGGCCTCGGCGCGGGCGGCCTCCAGTGCCTCCGAGGCCTCGGTGTTGGTGCGTTCGGCCGCGGCGTCGGCCTCCCGGCGCATCCGGTCCGCGGACTCCTGCGCCTCCGTCCGCAGCCGTTCCGCCTCGGCGGCGGCGTCGCTGCGCAGCTGCACGGCGACGTTCTCGCCCTCCGCGCGTGCCTGGGTCGCGTCCGAGATCGCCTCGGTGCGGACCCGTTCGGCCTCGTCCTCCGCCTGCTGCTGGAGAGCGCGGCGCTTCTCGGCGGCCTCCACCCGGAACTGCTCGGTCTCGGTGCGGGCCTCCTCGCGCAGCCGGTCGGCCTCGCCGCGGGCCAGTCGCAGCTCCTCCTCCGCGCGGGACACCTTGTCCTCGGCGTCGGTGCGCAGGCGCTCCAGCTCCCGGTCGGCCTCCTCGCGCAGTTCGGCCACGGCCTGCTCGGCGTCCTCCCGGACCCGGCGGCTCGCCTCGGCGGCCTCGGTACGGCTCTGTTCGGCCTGCTCCTCCGCGCCGGAGCGCAGCTCCTCGGCCTCCTTGCGGGCGCGCTCCAGCGCCTCCTCGGCCTGCCGCCGCAGGCTGGTGGCGCGCTCGATCGCCTCGGTGCGGACGCGTTCGCTCTCCGTCGCGGCGTCGCCGCGGAGTTCCTCGGCGTCGGTGCGCGCCTTCGCCAGCAGCTCCTCCGCGCTGCTGGCTGCCTCCTCGATCTGCTGGACGGCGTCGCGGCGGGCCTCGCCGCGGATGTTCTCGCCCTCCTCGACCGCCTCGGCGCGCAGCTGCTCCGCCTCGCCGCGCAGCCGCCGCGCCTCCTCCTGGAGTTCGACGGTCTTGGCGCGGTACTCCTTGGTGTCGTCCTTGGCCGCGCCCTTGAGTTCCGTGGCGACGTCGTGCGCCTCGGCACGGAGCCGGTCGGCCTCCTCCTCCGCCTCCCGGCGGAGTCGTTCGGCCTCCTCGGTGGCCGCCTTCGTCGTGGCCTTGGCCTTGTCGGACGCCTTGTTGAGCACGTCCTCGGCCGTACGCGCGGCCTCGGCGAGCTGGTGGGCCGACTCCTCCGCGGTGCGGGTGCGAGCCTCCTCGCGGGCCTCGGCGACGAGCCGTTCGGCTTCGGTGCGGGCGTCGGAGAGGACCTGTTCGGCCTCCCCGCGGAGGGCCTCCGACTCCTTGGTGGCCTGGCCGACCATGCGGGCCACCTCGGACTTGGCGGTCCGCACCCGCTGCTCGTTGACCGACTCCGCGTCACCGAGCTTCTTGGTGGCGGCCTCCTCGGCCTCGGTGAGCTTCTTCTCGGCCTCCGCGCGGGCCTCGCGCAGGGCCGTCTCGGCCTCCCGCATCCGCGCCTCGGCGCGGCGGACCAGGTCGGCGGCCTCGCGGCGGCTGCTCTCGGCCTCGCCCGAGCTGCGGCTGCGCAGCTGCTCGGCCTGCTCGGCGGCCTCCTGCGCCTGCCCGGTGGCGTTGGAGAGCATCCGCTCTGCCTCGGCGCGGGCGCGGCGCAGCATGGCGTCCGCCTCGGCCCGGGCGTTCTCGGCCTCGCCGGCCATCCGGTGGCGGGACTCCTCGGTGAGCCGCTGCGCCTCCGCACGCGCCTGGGCGAGGGACCGTTCGGACTCGGCCCGTGTCTCCTCCATCAGGCGGCGCGCCTGCTGTTCGGTGCGGGTGCGCAGCTGCTCGGCCCAGGAGACGTTCTCGTTGACGTGCGACTCGACCGTGGAGCGGCGTTCGGACAGCTCTTCGTCCAGCTGCCGCCGGCGTCGCACGGCCTCGGCGTGCAGCTCGGACTCCAGCCGCGACTGGGCCTCGGCCTGCTCCTGGAGGAGTCGCTGCGTCTGTGCGCGCGCCTCCCGCAGCTCGCGCTCGGCGTCCGAGCGCATCTGGTCGGCCTGCATCTGCGCGTTGTGCAGGAGCTGTTCGGCCTGGTGGGAGAGGTTCTCGAAGCCGGCGGCCGGGCGCGTGGCGAGAGCGCGGCGCGCCTCGTGGAGCTTGGCACGCAGCACTTCGACCTGGTAGCCGAGGTCGTCGGCGTGGTCGACCGCCTTCTCCCGCTCCTTCTTCAGCCGCTCCATCTCGGCTTCGAATCGCGAGAGGTGGTCGTCAGCCTCGTAGCGGTCGTTGCCCCGCACTGCGCGGTCCCATCCGTCCCCTGGTCGCCTATGAAGGTGAACTGTCCTGCACCCCCGTCACCATGCGCGGCAGACGCCCGTACGGGACATCTCCCGGACGTGCCGAGGAAATGGTGTCAGATCATCGGCGGAACGAGGAACCCGCGCCTGCCCGGGCAGGGCCTGGGCACGGCTTCTTCCCGGGGTCTTGGACAAGCGGCCCCGGCCGCGCGGCCACTCTACCGGCCGGGGAAGCGGACGTCAGTGGTCCGTGTGCTCCGCCCCCCGGCCGGAGGTGGCGGCGGAGGTCACGAGCTCGGTCAGCACGCCGTGGCAGTCCTTGGGGTGCAGGAACGTGATCCGTGAGTCCATCGAGCCGCGCCGCGGCTCGTCGTAGAGCACCCGCACGCCCTTGTCGCGGATGCCGGCCGCCTCCCCGTCCACGTCGGCCGTGCCGAACGCGATGTGGTGGACGCCCTCCCCGTTCTTGGCCAGCCACTTCCCGACCGCGGAGTCCTCACGCGTCGGCTCCAGCAGCTGGAGGTAGGAGGCCCCGCCGTCGTCGGTGCCGTTGATGCGGAGCATGGCCTCGCGGACCCCCTGCTCCTCGTTGACCTCGGTGTGGAACACCTCGAAGCCGTAGGTGGCACGGTAGAACTGGACGGTGGCGTCGAGGTCGGTACAGGCGATCCCGATGTGATCGATACGCGTCAGCATGAGGACAGTGCAGCGTGTCGGGCGCGGTTCCGCAATGCGCGATTACGCAACGTGCGCACGGTCACACCGTTCGACCGGTGACCGGGGACGTGACCGCTCAGTACCGTGTGGATAACAGTCGTTAACCTCCCGCTGGAAGGGACCCTGCCATGACGGACACGTCCAGCAGCACCACATCGGTCATCGTCGCGGGTGCGCGCACCCCCATGGGGCGGCTGCTCGGGTCGCTGAAGTCCTTCTCGGGGGCCGACCTCGGCGGCTTCGCGATCAAGGCGGCACTGGAGCGGGCGGGCGTCGCCGGCGACCAGGTCGAGTACGTGATCATGGGCCAGGTCCTCCAGGCCGGCGCCGGCCAGATCCCCGCCCGGCAGGCCGCCGTGAAGGCCGGCATCCCGATGAGCGTCCCGGCACTGACCGTGAACAAGGTGTGCCTCTCCGGTCTCGACGCCATCGCGCTGGCCGACCAGCTGGTGCGCGCCGGCGAGTTCGACGTGATCGTCGCCGGTGGCCAGGAGTCCATGACCAACGCCCCGCACCTGCTGCCCAAGTCGCGCTCCGGCTTCAAGTACGGCGCGGTCGAGATGCTCGACGCGATGGCGTTCGACGGGCTCACCGACTCCTTCGAGAACATCGCCATGGGCGAGTCCACGGAGAAGCACAACACCCGCCTGGGCATCGGCCGCCCCGAGCAGGACGAGATCGCCGCCGCCTCCCACCAGAAGGCCGCGAAGGCCCAGGCGGACGGCCTGTTCGACGCCGAGATCGCCCCGGTCGAGATCCCGCAGCGCAAGGGAGACCCGGTCGTCTTCTCGCAGGACGAGGGCATCCGCGGCGACACCACCGCCGAGTCGCTCGGGAAGCTGCGTCCCGCCTTCGCCAAGGACGGCACCATCACCGCCGGCTCCGCTTCGCAGATCTCCGACGGCGCGGCAGCCGTCGTGGTGATGAGCAAGGCCAAGGCCCAGGAGCTGGGCCTGGAGTGGATCGCCGAGATCGGCGCCCACGGCAACGTCGCCGGCCCGGACAACTCGCTCCAGTCGCAGCCGTCCCAGGCGATCCAGCACGCCCTGAAGAAGGAGGGCCTGTCGGTCGGCGACCTGGACCTCGTCGAGATCAACGAGGCGTTCGCCGCCGTCTGCGTCCAGTCGACGAAGGACCTCGGCGTGTCACCTGAAAGGGTGAACGTCAACGGTGGCGCGATCGCACTGGGTCACCCGATCGGGATGTCCGGTGCACGCATCGTCCTGCACCTGGCGCTGGAGCTGGGCCGCCGGGGCGGCGGCGTCGGCGCCGCGGCGCTGTGCGGCGGCGGCGGCCAGGGCGACGCGCTGGTGCTGCGGGTCCCCGGCAAGTGAGCGGTTCGACGGTTCGGCAGTCCGGCTGTACGGAGGAATGAGAAGTGGTGGACGTCCCCACGCTGGTGACGCAGGCCCGGGAGGGGCGGCCGCGTGCCGTCGCCCGGCTGATCTCCCTGGTCGAGGGGGCGTCCCCGCAGCTCCGCGAGGTCATGGCGGCTCTCGCTCCGCGCTGCGGGAACGCGTACGTGGTCGGGCTGACCGGCTCGCCCGGCGTGGGCAAGTCCACCTCGACCTCCGCGCTGGTCTCCGCCTACCGGCGGGCCGGGAAGCGGGTCGGCGTGCTCGCGGTCGACCCGTCGTCCCCGTTCTCGGGCGGCGCGCTGCTCGGTGACCGGGTGCGGATGAGCGAGCACGCCTCCGACCCCGGCGTCTACATCCGCTCGATGGCCACGCGCGGTCACCTCGGCGGCCTCGCCTGGGCCGCACCGCAGGCCATCCGGGTGCTGGACGCCGCCGGCTGCGACGTGATCCTCGTCGAGACGGTGGGCGTCGGGCAGTCGGAGGTGGAGATCGCCTCCCAGGCGGACACCAGCGTGGTCCTGCTGGCCCCGGGCATGGGCGACGGCATCCAGGCCGCGAAGGCGGGCATCCTGGAGATCGGCGACGTCTACGTCGTCAACAAGGCCGACCGGGACGGCGCGGACGCCACGGCCCGCGAGCTCAACCACATGCTGGGTCTCGGCGAGGCGCGTGCCCCGGGGGACTGGCGTCCGCCCATCGTCAAGACCGTCGCCGCCCGCGGCGAGGGCCTGGACGAGGTCGTCGAGGCGCTGGAGAAGCACCGCGCCTGGATGGAGGAGCGCGGGGTGCTCGGGGAGCGGCGCGCCCGGCGGGCCGCCCGCGAGATCGAGACCATCGCGGTGACCGCCCTGCGCGAGCGGATCGGCAGCCTCAGTGGCGACCGCCGGCTGGGCGCGCTCGCCGAACGCATCGTGAGCGGCTCGCTCGACCCCTACGCGGCGGCGGACGAACTGGTCGCGGGACTCACGCAGGAGAGCTGATCCGGGCGGCGGACCTCCGGTCCCGTCACGCCGCGCCGTCCTCGATCAGCCGGTCGATCTCGTCCTCGGCGAGCCCCAGCTCGGCCAGGATGGCCCGGGTGTGTGCGCCGAGCGCGGGCACCGGGTCCGTCCGCGCCTCGCCGGGGAGCTGACCCGGCGGGGCCGGCGCCCGGACGGGACCGGCCGGCGTGGCGACCTCGTGCCAGCGGCCGCGCGCGGCCAGCTGGGGGTGGTCCCACACCTCGGCCGGGGTGTTGACCCGGGCGTTGGCGACGGGGATGGAGCCGAGCAGGCCGACGGCCTCGGCGCCGGTCAGCTGTGCGAAGCGGGCCGCGAGGACCGCTCCGAGAGCCTCCCGGTGGTCGCTGCGGCCGGCGTTCGTCGCGTAGTCGGGGTGGTCGGCGAGCCCGGGGTCGTCCAGGAACGCGGCGCACAGGCCGCGCCACTCGCGGTCGTTCTGGACGGCCATCATCACGACCGTCCCGTCACCCGCCGTGAAGGGCCCGTACGGCTGGATGGTCGCGTGCGCGGCACCCGAACGCGGGGGTGGCGGCGCGCCGTCGTAGGCGTAGTACAGCGGGAACCCCATCCACTCGACGGCGGATTCGAGCATCGAGACGTCCAGGTGCCTGCCGGTCCCGGTCTGTCCGCGTTCCAGCAGGGCGGCCAGGACGGAGCTGTAGGCGTACATGCCCGCGGCGATGTCGGACACCGGGACGCCGACCTTCGCCATCTCCTCCTCGGTGCCGGTGACGGACACCAGGCCGGCCTCGCACTGCACGAGCAGGTCGTAGGCCTTGCGCCCCTCGTACGGTCCCGGGGACCCGTAGCCGGAGATGTCGCACACGATGAGGCGCGGGTTGAGCGCCCGCAGCTCCTCGGCGCCCAGACCGGCGCGCGCCGTCGCGCCGGGCGCCAGGTTCTGGAGGAACACGTCCGCGTCGGCCAGCAGCCGGCGCAGCACGTCCAGGCCGCGCGGGTCCTTGAAGTCGAGCGTGAGGGACTCCTTGTTGCGGTTCGCCCACACGAAGTGCGCGCTGAGACCGGCGGTGCGCGCGTCGTACGCGCGGGCGAAGTCGCCGGTGCCGGGCCGTTCCACCT
This sequence comes from Streptomyces sp. CNS606, assembly GCF_000426325.1. NCBI lineage: Bacteria > Bacillati > Actinomycetota > Actinomycetes > Kitasatosporales > Streptomycetaceae > Streptomyces > Streptomyces sp. CNS606. The sequence goes on along the minus strand of NZ_KE384522.1, from coordinate 164,342 downwards.
TGATCACCCGCGCGCCGAGGTCGGCGAGGTGGCGGCTCGCGTACGGCGCGGCGAGGGCCTGTTCGAGCGACACCACCGTGATTCCGCGAAGGGGCTGCATGCCTGTCTCCCCGCTGGGCGAACCGGACGGTCGACGATCCCGGCCGGGTCGTACGGGCCGGGGGCGCGACGGACGCCAGTGAAGCACGGCCGCCACCACGGCGCGGGGCCGGGAGAGCACTCCCGGCCCCGCACGGCCGCCCCGGTGCCGGACGGGTCCGTCAGTCGTCGTCGCGGTCGCGGCCGTCGTCCCGGTCGTCCGCGTCGTCCCGGTCGCGGTCGTCGTCCTTCTGCTGCGTCACCTCGCCGCTGTCGGCGTCGATGCGCACCTCGTGCCATGTGCCGTCGTCGCCCAGCACGTCGGCGTCCCAGGCGAGGCGACCACCGTCCTCGTCGTCCAGCTCGATCGATTCGACCTTGCCGTTCACCGAGGCCAGAGCCTTGTCGACGGCCTCCTTCGCGCTGAGCTGGGCGCCGGACAGCGCCTTCGCGTCGTCGCGGTCGTCGCGGTCGTTGCGGTCGTCCGCGTCGTCCCGGTCGTCGTCCTGCGACGCGCCCTGCGACGGCGCGTCCGTGCCGCCGGAGTCACCGGCGAAGGCGGCCGTCGTGCCGCCGACGGCGAGCGTGGACGCGGCGACGGCGGCGATGACCAGCTTGCGGCTCATGGGGTTCCTCCCGTGTCGTTCCTGCGATGTGGGAACACCGTCGCAAGCCGGAGCTGAAGGCACGCTGAAGCCGCCTGAAGATCCCTTCAGGTCCGGTCGGGCAAGCTGGGCGCATGCGGTTGCTGATCGTGGAGGACGAGCGCAGGCTCGCCGTGTCGCTGGCACGCGGCCTGACCGCCGAAGGTTTCGTCGTGGACGTCGTGCACGACGGGCTGGACGGCCTGCACCGGGCGGGCGAGGGCGGCTACGACCTGATCGTCCTCGACATCATGCTGCCCGGCATGAACGGCTACCGCGTCTGCTCCGCGCTGCGCGCGGCCGGGGACGAGACGCCGATCCTGATGCTGACCGCCAAGGACGGCGAGTACGACGAGGCCGAGGGCCTGGACACCGGCGCCGACGACTACCTGACCAAGCCGTTCAGCTACGTGGTGCTGCTGGCCCGCGTACGGGCGCTGCTGCGCCGCCGGACGCGCGGCGGCGCGGCCCTGCTGCGGGTCGGGGACCTGGCCGTCGACCCGGGCAGCCGCCGGGTCACGGTGGACGAGGAGGAGGTCGCGCTGACGGCGAAGGAGTTCGCCGTCCTGGAGCAGCTCGCCTCGCGGGCCGGGGAGGTCGTCTCCAAGGCGGAGATCCTGGAGCACTCCTGGGACTTCGCCTACGAGGGCGACGTCAACGTGGTCGAGGTGCACGTGAGCGCGCTGCGCCGGAAGCTGGGTGCCGGCCGCATCCGCACGGTCCGGGGGGCCGGGTACCGGCTGGACGGCCGTGCGTAGGGGCTCGGTACGGCTGCGGGCCGCGGCCGGTGCGACCGCGGTGGTGGCCGTCGCACTCGTCCTGACCGGAGTGGCCGTGGTGTTCACCCTCCGGGCGGGCCTGGCGGACAACACCCGGCTGCGCGCCGAGTCCGCGGCGCGCGAGGTGGCCGCGCAGGTCACGGACGTGCGGGCGAGCGGCGTGTCCCGGGTCGACGGCCTGGACGTCGACGAGCCGGTGCAGGTGGTCGACGGCCGTGGACGGGTCCTGGGGTCCTCGGCTCCCGGCGGCTCGTTCGCGGACTTCTCCCCGGCGGAGGAGAGGCCGGACCCGCCGGAGACGGCCCGCCCGACCGGCGACGGCGGGGACGACGACGCGGACGCCGGCGGCGACGCGGACGACGCGGACGACGCGGATGCCGGCGACGCCGCGGACGGCGGGGACGACGACGGGCCCACGACGACGGCCCCCGCGCCGGAACCCGTCGAGGTCGACCGCAACAGCCGGAGCGAGGTGCTCGCCCTGCCCGTCGACGAGGACGGCGAGTTCGCGCGCGGGAGCGAGGCGACCGGCCGCCAGGACTTCCAGGTCGTCGCCGTGCACGCCGTCACCCGGGACGGCACCCCGGTGAGCGTCTACGCCGGGGCCTCGCTCGCTGCCCAGGAGGAGGCGGTCTCCTCGGCCACCCGCGCGATGCTGGTCGGCCTGCCGGTCGTGCTGGCCGTGGTCGGCGCCGTCACCTGGCTGGTCGTGCGGCGGGCGCTGCGGCCGGTGGAGGGCATCCGGCGCGGGATGGCCGACATCACCGCCAGCACCGACCTGTCCCGCCGGGTCCCCGAGCCGGAAGCCCGCGACGAGGTCGCCGCGCTGGCCCGTACGACCAACGAGACCCTGGGGGCGCTGGAGAGCGCCGTGGAGCGGCAGCGCCGGTTCGTCGCCGACGCGTCCCACGAGCTGCGCAGCCCCATCGCCTCGCTGCGCACCCAGCTGGAGGTCGGCGCGCACCACCCCGATCTGTTGGACCTGGACGGCGCCGTGCAGGACACCGTCCGGCTCCAGAGTCTCGCCGCCGACCTGCTGCTCCTCGCCCGGCTGGACGCGGGGGAGCAGCCCGGCACCGGGCGGGTCGACCTCGCGGAGGTGGTGCGGGACGAGCTGCGGCAGCGGGTCGCCGGGGTGCCCGTCCGGCTCGACGTGCCGGAGGGCGCCGACACCGTGGCGACGGGGTCGCGCGCGCAGCTCGGCCGGGTGGTCGGCAACCTGCTGGACAACGCCCAGCGGCACGCCTCCGCCGGTGTGCGGGTGTCGGTACGGACCGGGGTGGTGGAGGTCGCCGACGACGGCTCCGGCGTGCCGCCCGGGGAGCGGGAACGGATCTTCGCCCGCTTCGTGCGCCTCGACGACGCCCGCAGCCGTGACGACGGCGGCGCCGGGCTGGGCCTCGCCATCGCCCGCGACGTGGCGGAACGCCACAGCGGCACCCTCACCGTCACCGACGCGCCCGAGGGCGGCGCCCTCTTCACCCTCCGTCTGCCGTCCTGACCTGCGGCCCCGAGCCGTTCAGCGGTCGTGCGCGGTGTGCAGGTGGTCGGCCACGGTGGAGAGCGACGTCTGCAGCTCCTGAAGGGCCTCCGGGGTGAGCAGGTCGATGAAGTGCCGGCGTACCGACGCCACGTGATGCGGCGCGACGTTCCGCATCGTCTCCCAGCCCTGCTCGGTCAGCACGGCGAACAGCCCGCGCTTGTCGGACTCGCAGTTCTCCCGCCGCACCAGCCCCGCGCTCTCCATGCGGGTGATCTGGTGGGACAGGCGGCTCTTGGACTGCCGGGTGCGGTGCGCGAGCTCGCTCATGCGCACCCGGTGCTCGGGCGACTCGGAGAGGTTGACCAGGATCTCGTAGTCGTTGTTGGTCAGCCCGAAGGGCTGGAGGTCGCGCTCCAGCTGGTACATGAGCAGCCGGCTGACGTCGAGGTGTGTGCGCCAGGCCTGCTGTTCCGCGTCGCTCAGCCAGCCCTTGTCCGTGTTCATGTCGAGAGCGTACCTAGAGTCCGAAGCGTCGCTGAAGGTCGCCGAGCTGGCCGGGCAGTCGCGGCGTCTGCTGCCCGGCGGCGCCGTGGCCGCCCTGGTGCGCGCCCTCGCCCGCGAGCGGCACGTCCTTCATCACCTCGGTCGACTGGATCAGCACGGTTCCCGCTCCCGTGAACTCGTACTGGTGCTCCTCGCCGGAGGTGCCGCCCAGCCCGGTCACGGCACGGAGGCCGCCCAGCACGCCCCGCATGTACTGGTGGTCGTAGTGGTGGCAGGGGGAGGGGCAGTCGGCCCAGCCGACCAGCGCCTCCGGATCGACGCGCACCGGCGGCTCGACGAAGTGCACCTCGCCGTTGGACGCGGCCACGAACTTTCCGGTGCCGATCAGCGTGAGGAAGCCGGGGATGATCGACTGCTTCAGCGACAGCGACGGCTCGAAGGCCAGCAGGTTGCCGGACCGGACGGTCAGGTTGCCGTCCTCCAGGTCGTAGCTGTTGACGTCGAAGGCGCGGTCGGCGAGCAGCATCTTGCCGCTGCCCTCTGCGACGGTCCAGTCCTGCGCGTGCAGCGGCGAGTGGAAGCTGCCGGCGACCAGCCGGTCCAGCGGGCCGTGGCCGATGCCGTGGAAGTCGATCTGCCCGTAGTAGGCGATCATCTTCCCCTTCTGCAGGAACCACCGGCTGCCGCGCAGTTCCACGCAGAACGTGTACGGGTTGACGTTGTCGTCCGACGGCAGCGTCGTGAAGTCCTCAGCGGTGGTCACAGCTTCTCCTCGCTCGCCTGCACGTAGACCGTGCCGTTGCCGGACAGCTCCAGCTGGAACGCCTCCCCCGAGCCGCGGCCGACCATGTCGCGCCAGCCCAGTGCGGTGGAGAGCTTGTTGCGCACGTCGCCGTGGTGGGCGACGTACGCCTGCGGGTCGACGTGGACCGGGCGGTCGGGGGTGATCGGCAGTTCGAGGACGCCGCCGTGGGCCATGACGGCGACCGAGCCGTGGCCGCGGAGCGTGGTGGTGAACAGGCCCTGGCCGCTCACCTGACCGCGGACCATGCCCATGACCCCGCCCTGGGAGCCCATGAACATCGTGCCCTGCTCCAGCGTGCCGTCGAACGCGAGCAGCCGGTCGGCCTCGACGTACAGCGTGTCGCCCGTGAGGTCGATGACCTGCACGTGGTGGCCGCCGTGGCCGTACATCACGGTGCCGTCGCCCTCGACGGTCATCAGCGGCGCCGCCTCGCCCGCCGCGCGGCGGCCGATCATGGCCATCACGCCGCCCTGGCCGCCGGACATGTTGGGTGTGAAGCCGACCTGCCCGGTGTAGGCGATCATCGCGCCGCGCTGACTGAACATGCGCGAGCCCGGCGTGACCCGGGCCTCCACGATCTTGGAGTTGATCTGCTGGAACGGCATCAGATCTGCCCCCCGATCGTGTTGCGCTCGCTCGGCTGCACGTAGACCAGGCCCTCGCCCTCGAAGCGGATCTGGAACGCCTCGCCGGAACCCTCGCCGAGGAACGTGCGGAAGTTCACTCCGGACTGGAAGTCCTGCCGCAGACGTCCGGTGTGCGCCACGTAGGCGCCGGGGTCGACCTGGAGCGGCTGGCCGTGCGAGACGCGCAGTACCACCGGCGTGCCGGCGGAGGTCAGCGCGGCCTGCCCGGTGCCCTCCACGGTGGTGGTGAACAGGCCGGTGCCCTGGGAGGCGCCGCGCAGGCCGGTGAAGCTGGTGCCGGTGCGCAGCGACGCCTCGGCGCACAGCAGGTTGCTGGACTCGACGTACAGCGTCTCGCCGTTCAGCGCGACCAGGCTGATGTCGCTCGCGCGGTCCGCGAACCAGCAGGTGCCCTCGCCCTTCACCTCCATGAGCTCCATCTGCTCGCCGGTGATGCGGCGCGTGACCATGCCGCGCAGGCCCTCACCGCCCCCGGAGAGCTTCTTGAACGCCATCCGGCCGTCGTACGCGACCATCGCGCCGTTCTTGGCCTTCACGGCGTCGCCCGCCATCGCGACGGCGAGCACCTTGCCACCTTGCAGTCGGAAATGAGCCACGGGAGTGAACCTACCCGGTGGTCGCCGCCCTGGAGGGAGGTGCCACAATGGCAAAAGTTTGTGCATCCGTTCACAAAGATCGAGGAAACCCGCCGTGGACATCAAGACCGTTTCCGCCATGCGTCGACTCCGCCTCGTCTCGGTGCCCGAGGCCGTCTCCTTCCTGCTGCTGCTGGTCTGCTCGGCACTCAAGCGCACCACGGAGTTCAACGCCGTGCCGGTGATGGGCGCGATCCACGGTTTCCTCTTCGTCCTGTACGTGCTCTTCCTGCTGGACGCCTGGAACCGCACCAAGTGGTCCTTCGGCACCGCAGCCCTGTACTTCGTGCTGTCCGTGCTGCCCGCCGGCGGCTTCTTCGCGGACCGCAGGCTGCGCCGCGAGGAGAACGAGGCCGTCGCCGCGACCCGAAGCGCGCCCACCGGGCAGGGCGAGAGCGTGACGGCTCAGTGATCGTCGCCTTCTCCGTGACACCTCTGGGCGTCGGCGAGGATGTCGGCGCCCACGTGGCCGACGCGGTGCGGGTGGTCCGGGAGTCCGGCCTGCCCCACCGCACCGACGCGATGTTCACCTCGATCGAGGGCGACTGGGACGCCTGCATGGACGTCGTGCGCCGCGCCGTCGCCGCGGTCGAGGCCCGCGCGCCCCGCGTTTCCCTCGTTCTCAAGGCCGACATCCGCGAGGGCGTCACCGACGGCCTCACCGCCAAGGTCGACACCGTCGAACGCCACCTCGCCGCCGACGACCACTGACCGGCCCCCACACCGGAACTCCACCCCGAATCCGCCGCTACGGGCGCACTGTTGACCTGAACGGGACCGATGCGGCACGTCCCCGAGCACCGCGGCGCTCCCGGTTCGGCCTTGGAGCCCCGCCGCAGTCCCCACGCCCGCTGTTCCCGCCGACGGGTGGCTTCTGAGCGAACGGCCCCGGCGCAGCCAGTAGTTGGCGCCGATCCGTCACGTCGGCTGCACGGCCGCGCGCCGCCCTGGGCGCCGGTGGCCCGGTGGCCCGGTGGCCCGGTGGCCCGGTGGCCGGGGGAGCGTGGCGGGTGCCCCCGCCCGGGTGACCCGGACGGGGGTCTCCAGGTCGCGGGGGTGGGGGCGGCGCCCAAGGGTGGAGGCATCCGTGCGGGCCCGGACGGACGGCCCGTGCGCGAGGTGGGAGGGAGCCGTGGCGCCGTCTCGTGACGACTACGAGAGGTACAGCCGCCTCGCCGGGCCGCTCGCGGCCGCGGGCCCGGACTACCGGGTGCGGTACCGCACTCTGCTGTCCCGCGAGCGGCACCGGCTCGGCGTCGTGCTGCTGATCGCCGCGGCGCCCGCGCTGTCGGCCGTGCTGCTGGTGTGGCTGATATGGCCGGCCCACTGGTCGCGCCGGGGCGACGCGGCTCCGGGCTGGCTGGTCGTCGCCGACACGGTGATGCTCGGCGCCATCGGCCTGATCGAGCTGTTCCGGCTGCTCGGCGTGGTGTCCGTCGCGCACGCCACGCTGGTGGCCCGCGACCCGGTGCCCGTGCGTCCGGAGCGCAACGTCTCCGTCGCCTTCCTCACCACGTACGTGCCCGGCAAGGAGCCGATATCCATGGTCCGGGCCACCCTGCGGGGCGCGCTGCGCGTCCGGCACCGGGGGCGGCGGCACGTCTGGCTGCTGGACGAGGGGGACGACCCCGCCGCACGGGCGCTGTGCGCGGAACTGGGCGTGCGCCACTTCACCCGCCGCGGAGTGCCCGAGTGGAACCGTCCCCGGGGGCCGTTCCGGGCCCGGACCAAGCACGGCAACTACAACGCCTGGCTGGAGGCGCACGGCCACGCCTACGAGTTCTTCGCCTCCGTCGACACCGACCACGTGCCGCTGCCCGCCTATCTGGAGCGGATGCTGGGCTACTTCCGCGATCCCGACGTCGCCTTCGTCGTCGGGCCGCAGGTGTACGGCAACTACGACCGGTTGGTCACCAAGTGCGCCGAGAGCCAGCAGTTCCTCTTCCACGCGCTGATCCAGCGGGCGGGCAACCGGTACGGGGCGCCGATGTTCGTCGGCACCAACAACGTGGTGCGGATCGCGGCCCTGCGGCAGGTGGGCGGGCTGCACGACTCCGTCACCGAGGACATGGCCACCGGCTTCGAGATCCACCGCCGCCGCAACCCCGCCACCGGCGGCCGGTGGCGCTCCGTCTACACCCCGGACGTGCTCGCGGTGGGGGAGGGGCCCGAGTCGTGGACGGACTACTTCTCCCAGCAGTTGCGCTGGTCGCGCGGCACCTTCGAGACCCTGCTGCGTCAGTACGGCCGCCCTCCGCACCGGCTGCCGGCCGGCCGGCAGCTCCATTACTCGCTGATGCTGGCGTACTACCCGATGAGCGCCGCCACGTGGGTGCTGGGTGCGCTGAGCTGCGCGCTCTTCCTGTGGGCGGGCTCCTCCGGCGTCACGGTGCCGCCGCAGACCTGGCTGATGCTGTACGGCGACGCGGCCGCGCTCCAGGTCGGGCTGTACCTGTGGAACAGGCGGCACAACGTCTCGCCGCACGAACCGGAGGGCTCCGGCGGGCTGGCGGGCATGGCGATGTCCGCGCTGGCGGCGCCGGTGTACGCGCGGGCGCTGGGAGCGGCCCTGCTGCGGCGGCCGTGCCGCTTCGTGGTGACGCCGAAGGGCGAGTCCACCAGCGAGGACGGGGTGCGGACGTTCCGCACCCACCTGGGGTGGGCGGCGGTGCTGGGCTGTTCGCTCGCGGCGTCGCTGTGGCTGGGACACACCCACGCGGTGATCGGCGTGTGGGCGCTGCTGGCCCTGACGGTCGCGCTGGCGCCGTTCCTGGCCTGGGCGCTCACCCGCCGCCCGCACGGCGGGCGCGCGATGCCGCACACCGGGCGGGGCGCACAGGCCGGGCCGGGTGCCTACGCGAGCTCGCCGTCGCCCGCGGACAGGGCGATGCCGAGCGGTGTGCGTTCGTAGAGCACCTGGTGCCGTGCCCGGCGCGAGGTCAGCAGTCCGGCGCCGCGCAGCGTCGACAGGTGCACGGACACCGAGGACGGCGCCAGCCCCAGCCGCGCTGCCAGCGTGGTCGTCGACGCCGGTTCGGTGAGCGCCGCCAGCACCGCGGCCCGGTTCACGCCCAGCAGCCGTTCCAGCGCCTCCGGCGATCCCGGCCCGGCCTCGGCCTCCGACCACAGCGAGCCGATGCCGCGTGCCGGGTAGACCACGGCGGGCCGCCACGGCGCGTGGAAGCCGCTGACCACGTCCGGCCAGACGAAGACGCTGGGCATCAGCGTCAGTCCCTCGCCGCCCAGCGTCTGTGCCGCCTCCTCCGCGCGTCTTATCGTCAGCGCGCCGTCGGCCCAGGTCACGTGCGGGTGCAGTCCGTCGAAGAGCGCGGCGAGGCCGCCGTCGGCCAGCCTCCGGGTGTGGAAGGCGACGTCGGCCTCCAGCAGCGCCCGCAGCCGCTGCCAGTGCGGGGCCACGAGAGTCTCCCAGGCCCGGACGGTGGCGTCGGCCACTCTCTGCACGGCCCGCGCGGGGTCGCCGAGCATCGCCAGGCCCAGCGGCGACGCGGCCGCCCCGGGGGTGTCGGCGAGGGCGCGGGCCATCTCCTCCTTGGCGGTGACCGGGTCGGTGGCCCGCAGGCGTTCGATCTCCTCGTCGAAGGACTGCACCGGCCCGCCGGGCGGCGGGCAGAGGAAGTCGGGTGTCCAGCCCCGCCGGGGCATCAGCAGCCACAGCGGTTCCAGGCCCAGCGTCTCGGCGGCGCGCACGCTCCGCCGCAGCCACGGCAGGTGGTGGCCCCACTGTCCGGGGCGGGCCAGCAGCCGGACGGCCTGCTGGGTCTCCCAGGCAGGCGAGAGCGCGAAACGGCAGTTGAGCAGGTCTTCGGTGCCGAAATGCATGCGCAGCGGCATGTTCCCCCTCCAGGCTGGTCCGGCCTCAGGGCGCATGGTGACGTGGTGCCTCGGCGGCTACGCCTCCCCCGCTTGTGCCGCTGCCCGCTGCGCCCCCGCCCGAAACCGTCCGGTGGCCTGCAGGGGGACCGGTCGGTGAGACGCTTGCGCTCACGATATGACCGGCCGGTAGGGTCGGGTGCGTGCCGAAGCCGCTCAGCCTGCCGTTCGATCCGATCGCCCGCGCCGACGAACTCTGGAAGCGGCGATGGGGCCCGGCGCCCTCGATGGCCGCGATCACCTCGATCATGCGCGCCCACCAGATCCTGCTGTCGCAGGTGGACGCCGTGGTCAAGCCGTACGGTCTGACGTTCGCCCGGTACGAGGCGCTGGTGCTGCTCACCTTCTCGCGGGCCGGCCGACTGCCGATGTCGAAGATCGGCGAGCGGCTGATGGTGCACCCCACGTCGGTGACCAACACCGTGGACCGGCTCCAGCGCGCGGGCCTGGTGACCAAGGGGCCGAATCCGGAGGACGGCCGCGGGACGCTCGCGTCGATCACCGACAAGGGGCGGGAGGTCTGCGACGCGGCGACGCGCGACCTGATGGCGATGGACTTCGGACTGTCGAGCTACGACGACGCGCAGTGCGACGCGATCTTCTCGCTGCTGAGGCCGCTGCGGGTCGCGGCGGACGACTTCGACGACCCGGCGTAGGCCCGGCCCTCGAAGGTCCGCCGGGCGGGCGCGGGGGCCGCGGGGGCGGCGCCGGGGAGCGGAGGGCGGGCGGATACCCTCGCCGCATGAAGAAAAGCGTGCTGACCCGCTACCGCGTGATGGCCTACGTCACGGCCGTCATGCTGCTCGCCCTGTGCACCGCGATGGTCTTCAAGTACGGCTTCGGCATGGGTGAGAACGTCACCTTCGCGATCTCGCAGCTGCACGGCGTCCTGTTCATCATCTACGTGATCTTCGCCTTCGATCTGGGGCAGAAGGCGCGCTGGCCGTTCGGCAAGCTGCTGTGGGTGCTGGTCTCCGGGACGATCCCGCTCGCGGCCTTCTTCGTGGAGCGCAACGTCGTCCGCGACGTCGAGCCGCTGATCGAGGACTCCTCCGCGGCGACGGCGAAGGTCTGAGGGCCTGCCCGTCCGCTTCCGGCGCCTCCGCGCGCCGGCCGACACCCCGTGCGACCTGCGTCTGAAGGGTCCGCCTTGCGTTCCGGTGCCTTCGGGGCGGACACTTACTAGGACGTCCTAGTATTTTCGCCGCCTCCGCCGCCCGGCGCGAGGGGCACAGAGAGGCAGAAGACACCGCATGGATGCTGAGGCCATCGAGGAAGGGCGCCTGCGCTGGCAGGCCCGGTACGACGCGGCACGCAAGCGCGACGCGGACTTCACCACGCTCTCCGGCGACCCGGTCGACCCCGTCTACGGGCCGCGCCCGGGCGACTCCTACGAGGGCTTCGAGCGCATCGGCTGGCCCGGCGAGTTCCCCTACACCCGCGGCCTGCACGCGACCGGATACCGCGGCCGTACCTGGACGATCCGCCAGTTCGCCGGCTTCGGCAACGCGCAGCAGACCAACGAGCGCTACAAGATGATCCTGGAGGCCGGCGGCGGCGGCCTCTCGGTCGCCTTCGACATGCCGACGCTGATGGGCCGCGACTCGGACGACCCGAAGTCGCTGGGCGAGGTGGGCCACTGCGGCGTCGCCATCGACTCGGCGGCCGACATGGAGGTCCTCTTCTCCGACATCCCGCTGGGCGACGTGACGACGTCCATGACGATCTCCGGTCCGGCCGTCCCGGTCTTCTGCATGTACCTGGTCGCCGCCGAGCGGCAGGGTGTCGACCCGGCGGTGCTCAACGGCACGCTGCAGACGGACATCTTCAAGGAGTACATCGCGCAGAAGGAGTGGCTCTTCCAGCCCGAGCCGCACCTCCGCCTGATCGGCGACCTGATGGAGCACTGCGCGCACGAGATCCCCGCGTACAAGCCGCTCTCGGTCTCCGGCTACCACATCCGCGAGGCCGGCTCCACGGCCGCGCAGGAGCTGGCGTACACGCTCGCCGACGGGTTCGGCTACGTCGAGCTCGGTCTCTCCCGCGGGCTGGACGTGAACAGGTTCGCGCCCGGCCTGTCCTTCTTCTTCGACGCGCACCTCGACTTCTTCGAGGAGATCGCCAAGTTCCGCGCGGCCCGGCGCATCTGGGCCCGCTGGATGCGCGACGTCTACGGCGCCACGTCCGAGAAGGCGCAGTGGCTGCGCTTCCACACGCAGACCGCCGGCGTCTCGCTCACCGCGCAGCAGCCGTACAACAACGTGGTCCGTACGGCCGTCGAGGCGCTCGCCGCCGTGCTGGGCGGCACCAACTCGCTGCACACCAACGCGCTGGACGAGACCCTGGCCCTGCCCAGCGAGCAGGCGGCCGAGATCGCGCTGCGCACCCAGCAGGTGCTGATGGAGGAGACCGGCGTCACCAACGTCGCGGACCCGCTGGGCGGTGCCTGGTACATCGAGCAGCTCACCGACCGCATCGAGGCGGACGCGGAGAAGATCTTCGACCAGATCAAGGAACGCGGACGCCGCGCCCACCCGGACGAGAACCACCCCATCGGGCCGATCACCTCGGGCATCCTGCGCGGCATCGAGGACGGCTGGTTCACCGGCGAGATCGCCGAGGCAGCCTTCCAGTACCAGCGGTCCCTGGAGAAGGACGACAAGAAGGTCGTCGGCGTCAACTGCCACACCGGCTCGGTCACCGGCGACCTGGAGATCCTTCGGGTCAGCCACGAGGTGGAGCGCGAGCAGGTGCGCGAGCTGGGCGAGCGCAAGTCCCGCCGGGACGACGCCGCGGTCACCCGGGCGCTGGAGGACATGATGAAGGCCGCCCGCTCGGACGCGAACATGATCGGGCCGATGCTGGAGGCGATCCGCGCCGAGGCCACCCTCGGGGAGATCTGCAACGCGCTGCGCGAGGAGTGGGGCGAGTACACCGAGCCGCCGGTCTTCTGAGCCGTGCCACGGTCGTCCGGGCCGCCGGGTCGGCCGAACGCTCAGCCCGCCGCGCCGAGACCGCCGATCAGCAGCCGGGAGAAGGTGGACGCCCAGTCGGCGTCCACCTTCTCCGCGCTGACCAGTGCCCGGTGCACCACCGCGCCCGCGATCACGTCGAAGACCAGGTCGACGTGGCGGGCGGCGGACTCCTCGTCCTGGTCCGGCGGGAGTTCGCCGCGCCGCTGCGCGCGTTCCCGGCCCTCCAGCACCAGGCGCTTCTGCCGGTCCACGACCGCGGTGCGGATGCGGGCGCGCAGCGCCGGGTCGCGGGTGGACTCGGCGACCACGGCCATCAGCGCGGTCTGCGTCTCCGGCCGCTCCAGCAGCCGTGCGAAGGACAGGACGACGCCCTCGACATCGGCCTCCAGGCTGCCCCGGTCCGGGAGTTCGAGCGTGTCGAAGAGCACCGCGACCGCGTCCACGACCAGCTCGTTCTTGCCCGGCCAGCGCCGGTAGAGCGTCGTCTTGGCGACGCCGGCGCGGGCCGCGACGTCGCCCATCGTCAGCTTCGACCAGCCGAGTTCGACCAGCGCGGCCCGGGTGGCGTCGAGGATCGCGCCGTCGGCGGCGGTGCTGCGGGGTCGTGCCATGCCGGGCAGCGTAGCGGGACGCCGTTCCGGGGCTCCGTGTTACGCTACGACTCGTATCGAAACAATCGTCCTCGCCGGACTGCGGGGACCGGGCGACGAACCGTGCGCGGAGGGGGGAGACTGGTCCCATGCAGCCACGCAACATGTCCATCAGCGGAGCGGTCGACCTCGCCGCGGTCAAGGCGGCGGGGGAAGCCCGGCAGAAGGCCGAACACGCGCGCGCCCAGGCCGCCGAAGGCGGCGGCGCGCCCGCGCCCGCCGGTCTCGTCATCGACGTCGACGAGGCGGGATTCGAGAACGAGGTCCTCCAGCGGTCCGCCGAGGTCCCGGTCGTCATCGACTTCTGGGCCGAGTGGTGCGGGCCGTGCAAGCAGCTCGGTCCGCTGCTGGAGCGCGTCGTCGAGGAGTACGCCGGCCGGCTGCTGCTCGCCAAGATCGACGTCGACCAGAACCAGATGCTCTTCCAGCAGTTCGGCGTCCAGGGCATTCCCGCGGTCTTCGCGGTGGTCGCCGGGCAGGCGCTGCCGCTCTTCCAGGGAGCCGCCCCCGAGCAGCAGGTCCGGGAGACGCTGGACCAGCTCGTGCAGGTCGCCGAGCAGCGCTTCGGCATCACCGGCCTCCAGGGTGCTCCCGAGGGCGAGCAGGCCCCCGAGCCCGAGGAGCCGCAGGTGCCGGAGGACCCGGCGCTGGCGGCCGCGCACGACGCGCTGGACGCCGGTGATCTGGCCGGCGCCGTCCAGGCCTACCGCAACGTGCTCGCCGACGACCCGGCCAGTACCGAGGCGAAGCTCGGTCTGGCGCAGGCCGAACTCCTGGGCCGTGTGCAGGGCCTGGACGCCCAGCAGGTGCGCAAGGAGGCGGCCGGGAATCCGGCGGACGTCGCCGCCCAGCTCCGTGCCGCGGACCTGGACCTGGTCGGCGGTCACGTCGAGGACGCCTTCGGGCGTCTGGTCGAGACGGTGCAGCGGACCGCCGGCGAGGACCGGGAGGCCGCGCGCCTGCGACTGCTGGAGCTGTTCGAGGTGATCGGCGCGGACGACCCGCGTGTGGTCACCGCCCGTAGTGCCCTGGCACGCGTACTGTTCTGAACAGGCGGAAGAGCAAGATCCGGTAGACGTTGATTTAGCGACACGGCGGCCGCACTTTGCCAAAACTTGGCAATTGCGGCCGCCGTTACTCGCAGTAAGCCACCCCGCCGGTTTCGGGATGTCATGTCCGACTAATCCCCGTGTTGCGGATCCGGTGTCCGACACGGGCTGTCGCCGCTCTAGGCTGAGCTGCCCCGCTTCGGACACCCGATCGTTACTCGCAAGTAACGAACCCCTTGTGTGTCGGCCGCAGATGCACCACGATCGGCCACGCTCGGTCCGTTCTCCCGTAGTCCCGGCACCATCCGGGTATCGGTGTTGACGGGTCCCCACCGAGTGGACCGGTGAGCACGATCGCCGGTCGCGGACAGGGGGGTCTCTGCCACAACGGCAGGGCCTGTCCGAGTGCGGGTTGCGCGAGAGCGTGGCCAGTGGTTGTCGCTCGGGGGTGATCGCCGGCAGTTCGGGAGTGACATGCTCGCGTCCCCAGGTGACGGCGCTCTCCTTCCCGAGGACGTAGCACTTCTCCCATCCCGTGCGGGACCGCAGGCCCGCATCGGAGATGTACGTCCGAGAAGGAGGAAAGTCATGGAGTCCCTGGCTCGTGGCGGGACCAGATGGAAGCGGTTCGCCGTCGTCATGGTCCCGAGCGTTGCCGCAACGGCAGCGATAGGTGTCGCCCTCTCCCAGGGTGCGCTCGCGGCCTCGTTCAGCGTTTCCGGCCAGCAGTTCAAGCTGACGGCCGAGCGCATCGAGGCCGAGGGCTTCACCCAGTACGGCGCGGTGGACAGCACCGCGAAGGGTGTCAAGCCGGTCACCGTCGTCGGTATGAACAGCGCCGACATCAAGGGCCTGTGCCAGTCCGTCGTCGTCCCGGTCCCCGGGTTCGGCGACGTGTCGATGGTGCTGGGTGCCGGCGACAAGGACCCGGTCGTCGCGAAGAAGCTGTACGTCGACGCCGACGTCCTGTCCGCCAACGCCACGTTCAAGAACATCGACATCGGCGTCTCGGTGGACGACACCACGAAGGGCCCCGGTCCGAACAAGGGCGACAAGTACCTGCCGGGCTCCTTCGCCCAGCAGGCCGAGAGCGCCGTGCTGACCGACGTCAAGCAGCGTGCCTGGGCGACGACGGCAGGAACCTTCAAGCTCAGTGGTCTCAAGATGTCCGTGAAGACGGGCAAGCACGAGTGCTACTGAGGCACTGACCGTACGGGCGCGGGTGCGCTTTCCGCGCCCGTACGGATGCTCCACCCCGCAATACCTGTGCCAGTCCCCGAGGAGCTGTACCTATGAGCGCCGACACGCATGCGCGAGAGGCGGACCGGTTCGCCCGGATGCGCCGGAATTTCCGGGTGTGGCGCGGACAGCGCCCGTTCTGGGGCGGGATGCTGACGCTGCTGGCCGGCATCCCCATCATGTACGTCCCCTACCAGAACCTGACCCTGGGATCGCTCACCATCCGCATGTCCACCACGGCGGGTGCCGGCTCACTGATCATCGGCATCCTGCTGGTGGTCCTCGGGATCACCATGTGGTTCCAGCCGCACTCCCGGGTGTTCGCCGGAGTGGCGGCGATCCTGCTGGCTCTGGTCTCTCTGGTCGTCTCCAACTTCGGTGCCTTCCTGATCGGTTTCCTGCTGGGGCTGGTCGGCGGTGCCCTCTGCCTGTCCTGGGTGCCCGGCGAATCCGTACGGTCGTCGCCGCCCGAACCCGTCGAGTCGAAGGCGGACGACGCCGGTGACACGACGCACGTCCCCGCCCAGGGCACCGGCAGTGCCCTCGACGACCTGTCAGTCACTGGAACGCCCCCGTCCCCGACGGCGGGCGCGGACGCGAACAACGCGAACGGGAGGCACCGTGCCGGGTGACGAGCTGCACGAGGAGGCGACTGGAGCGGAGACTTCCGTTCCGGGCGCTCGCCGGGAAAGAACCGGCCCACGGCACGCGGCGCCCAGGAAGCCCTTCCTGACCCGGCTGAACGTGCCGGCGAGCAAGGCGGTGGCCATGGTGGCCATGCCGTCGGCCGTCCTGATGAGCATGGGCGTGACGCCGCAGCTGGCCTACGCCAAGCCGCTGCCCAAGAACCCCTTCAGCGACGGTCCCTGCGTCTCGCAGCAGGACCGCGCCGAGGAGGAGGCGGAGAAGGAGGCGGAGGACGCCGCGAAGGCCGAGGAGGAGCGCAAGCGGGCCGAGGCCGAGCGGAAGGCCGAGCAGGAGAAGGAGGACGCGGAGCAGGACGACGCGTCGGACTCCGGCTCGGATTCCGGCTCCGGTTCCGGTGACGACGCGGCCGGCGGCTCGTCCGGTTCGGGCGGCTCCGGCGGCTCCGCGGAGCCCGAGCCGAGCCCGTCCGAGGAGGACGGTTCCGGCGGCCTGCTGGGTGGCGTCGGCGACGCCCTCGGCGACCTTCTGGGCGGCGGCGACCGCGAGAAGAAGGCCGAGCCGGAGCCCACCCCCTCCGAGACCCCGGACGCGTCGCAGACCCCGGAGAAGGCGGAGAAGGACTCCTCCGACCCGGTCGGTGACGCCGTCGGCGAGGTCGGCGAGGGCGTCGAGGACACCGTCGGCAAGGTCGAGGAGGGCCTGGGCGACGTCACCGACGGCCTGTCCGGCTCGTCCGGCGACGATGCGTCCTCGGACGAGGCCGGCGACGGCGGGGCGACGGACGAGTCCGAGCTGCCGGTGGGCGAGGACGGCAAGAAGGTCTTCCCCTGCGTCGAGGAGGAGAAGGTCGCCGGCGAGGCGGAGCAGACGCCTGCCATGCTGCCCAACCAGCCGTGGACGCTGAAGGCCTCGTCGCTGACCATCCGCGGCCAGGACTACGAGGGCGTGTTCAACGTCCGCACCGCGGACGGCAGCACCAAGCAGGTCCTCAAGTTCACCGCCGACAGCGTCGACATCGGCGACCTGCACCAGATCGTGCAGGGGCAGGACGGCCTCCAGTACCACGTGAAGGCCGCGCCGGGCTCCACCTCCACGATCCGCGAGGGCCAGGTGACGCTCTACACCGAGCGTCTGGAGGGCAAGCTGTTCGGTCTGATCCCGATCACCTTCGACCCCGAGCACCCGCCGCCGCTCAACCTGCCGGACGTCTTCTTCACCGACGTGACGGTCCAGCAGGCCGGGCAGTTCGGCGGCACGCTGACCGTCCCCGGGCTGCACTCCACCATCACCGGCGGCTGACGCCGGCCGCGACGGCCAAGGGCCCCGTCTCCACCGCGCGGTGGAGACGGGGCCCTTGCGTTCCCGTCCTTCGCCCGTCCGGGAGACGGGTCAGACGGCGGTCTGCTCCGCGCCGCCGAGGTGGTGCACCCGGACCATGTTGGTGGTGCCCGGAACGCCGGGCGGCGAACCGGCCGTGATGATCATCTTGTCGCCGGCGTCGTACCGCTGGAGCTTCAGCAGCTCCGCGTCGACGAGTTCCACCATCTCGTCGGTGGTGTTGACGTGCGGGACGACGAAGGAGTCCACGCCCCAGCTCAGCGTCAGCTGGTTGCGGGTGGCGACCTCGGTGGTGAAGGCGAGGATCGGCTGCGCGGCGCGGTAGCGGCTCAGCCGCCGGGCCGTGTCACCCGACTTGGTGAACGCGATCAGCGTCTTGGCGTGCAGGAAGTCCGCGATCTCGCATGCCGCGCGGGCGACCGAACCGCCCTGCGTGCGCGGCTTCTTGCCCTTCACCAGCGGCTGGAGGCCGCGGCTGAGCAGCTCCTGCTCCGCCGCCTCGACGATCTTCGACATGGTCTTGACGGTCTCGATCGGGTACTGGCCGACCGAGGACTCCGCGGAGAGCATCACCGCGTCCGCGCCGTCCAGGATCGCGTTCGCCACGTCCGACGCCTCGGCGCGCGTGGGGCGCGAGTTGGTGATCATCGACTCCATCATCTGGGTCGCCACGATCACCGGCTTGGCGTTCCGTCGGCACAGTTCGATCAGTCGCTTCTGGACCATCGGCACCCGCTCCAGCGGGTACTCCACCGCGAGGTCGCCGCGTGCCACCATCACGCCGTCGAACGCGAGGACGACCTCCTCCATGTTCTCCACGGCCTGGGGCTTCTCGACCTTGGCGATGACCGGCACCCGGCGGCCGACCTCGTCCATCACCCGGTGCACGTCGCGCACGTCGGCGGCGTTCCGCACGAACGACAGCGCGACCATGTCGCAGCCCATCCGCAGCGCGAACTTCAGGTCGTCGACGTCCTTGTCCGACAGCGCCGGCACGTTCACGGCCGCGCCCGGCAGGTTGATGCCCTTGTGGTCGGAGATGACGCCGCCCTCGATGACGATGCAGCGCACCCGCGGCCCGTCGACCTCGACGACCTGGAGCGCCACGTTGCCGTCGTTGATCAGCACCGGGTCGCCCTTGGCCACGTCGCCCGGCAGGCCCTTGTACGTGGTGCCGCACTGCGACCTGTCACCGGCCACGTCCTCCGTGGTGATGGTGAACTCCTCGCCGCGCACCAGCTCCACCGGACCCTCGGCGAAGGTCTCCAGGCGGATCTTCGGCCCCTGGAGGTCGGCCAGCACGCCGACCGCCCGTCCCGCCTCGTCCGCGGCCTTCCGCAGCCGGTGGTAGCGCTCCTCGTGCTCCGGCTGGCTGCCGTGGCTCATGTTGAAGCGGGCCACGTTCATGCCGGCGTCGAGCAGCGTCTTCAGCTGCTCGTAGGAGTCGACGGCGGGGCCCAGAGTACAGACGATCTTGGAACGGCGCATGAGGACGATCCTATCGGTTTTGTTCAGAAGCGGAACGTACGGGGGTGAGCCTGCTCCGATACGGTTCTCCTCATCATGCCGCCTCCCCGGCGCCGACCAGTGCGTACGTCTGCCGGGCGATCTCCAGCTCCTCGTCCGTGGGGACCACGGCCACCGCGACCGGGGCACCCCCGGGCGAGATCAGCCGCGGCTCCCGGCCGCGTACCCCGTTGCGCCCCGGATCCACGGACAGCCCGAGCCCCTCCAGCCCCTCCAGAGCCGCCGCCCGCACCTCGGCCGCGTTCTCCCCGACGCCGGCCGTGAACGTCACCGCGTCCACCCGGCCGAGCACGGCGTAGTAGGCGCCCACGTACTTCTTCAGCCGGTGCGTGTACACCTCGAAGGCCAGCCGCGCCGCCTCGTCGCCCGCCTCGATCCGGCGGCGGATCTCCCGCATGTCGTTGTCGCCGCACAGCCCCGTCAGGCCGCTGCGGCGGTTGAGCAGCGTGTCGATCTCGTCCACCGACATGCCCGCCACCCGCGCCAGGTGGAAGATCACCGCCGGGTCGGTGTCGCCGCTGCGGGTGCCCATGACCAGGCCCTCCAGCGGCGTCAGCCCCATCGAGGTCTCCACGCAGACCCCGCCGCGCACCGCCGACGCCGAGGCGCCGTTGCCCAGGTGCAGCACTATCACGTTCACCTCGGACGGGTCCCTGCCCAGCAGCTCGGCGGTCCTGCGGGAGACGTACGCGTGCGAGGTGCCGTGGAAGCCGTAGCGGCGGATGCGGTGCGCGTCGGCGGTCTCCTTCTCGATCGCGTAGCGGGCCGCGGGCTCGGGGATCGTGGTGTGGAACGCGGTGTCGAAGACGGCCACCTGCGGCAGGTGCGGGCCGAGCGCCCGGGCGGTGCGGATGCCGGTGAGGTTCGCGGGGTTGTGCAGTGGCGCCAGCGGCACCAGGCGCTCGATCTCCGCCAGCACGGCGTCGTCGATCACCGTGGGCTCGGTGAAGCGGCGCCCGCCGTGCACCACGCGGTGGCCGATCGCCGCCAGCTCCGGCGAGTCCAGGCCCAGCCCGTCCGCCGCCAGCTCCTCCGCGACGGCCTTCAGCGCCGCCGCGTGGTCCGCGATGCGGCCCTCCCGGGTGCGCTCCCCGCCCTCCTGGCCGGCTCCGTCCCGCCCGGCGGGCGGGGTGTGCGCGAGCCGCGAGGTCTGCTCGCCGATCCGCTCCACCAGCCCGGACGCGAGCCGTCCGCCGCCCGCCATGTCCAGCAGCTGGTACTTCACGGACGAGGAGCCGGAGTTGAGTACCAGGACGCGCGTCGCCCCCGCGGGGGCCGTGGTGGGGGTGGCGCTCATGCCCGCGCCTCCTTCCCGGCGCGCGCACGGCCGGCGGCCGGAGCCCGTCCGGACTGCGCCTGGATCGCGGTGATGGCCACGGTGTTCACGATGTCGGAGACCAGCGCGCCGCGCGACAGGTCGTTGACCGGCTTGCGCAGCCCCTGGAGCACCGGTCCGACCGCCACCGCGCCGGCCGAACGCTGCACCGCCTTGTAGGTGTTGTTGCCGGTGTTCAGGTCCGGGAAGACCAGTACGGTCGCCCGCCCCGCCACCTCCGAGTCCGGCAGCTTGGTCGCCGCCACCGACGGCTCCACCGCCGCGTCGTACTGGATCGGCCCCTCGACCAGCAGGTCCGGCCGCCGCGACCGGACGAGTTCGGTGGCCCGCCGCACCTTGTCCACCTCCGCGCCCGCACCGGAGGTGCCGGTGGAGTACGACAGCATCGCGATCCGCGGCTCCACGCCGAACTGCGCCGCCGTGCCGGCCGACTGCACCGCGATGTCCGCGAGCTGCTCGGCGTCCGGGTCGGGGTTGACCGCGCAGTCGCCGTACGCCAGCACCCGGTCGGACAGGCACATGAAGAACACCGAGGAGACGATGCCCGCCTCCGCCTTCGTCTTGATCACCTCGAAGGCCGGCCGGATGGTCGCCGCCGTCGAGTGTGCCGCTCCCGAGACCATTCCGTCCGCCAGGCCCTCGCGCACCATCAGCGTCCCGAAGTAGGAGACGTCCGCCACCACGTCGTACGCCAGTTCGTACGTCACCCCGCGATGGGCACGGAGCTTCGCGTACAGCTCGGCGAACCGTTCGCGCAGCGGCGAGGTCTGCGGGTCGACGACGCGGGCGGTGGCCGCGGCTGTGTCCGGCAGTTCGTCGTCCTCCAGCAGCGGCAGGTCGATGCCCAGCTCCGCGGTGCGCCTGCGCACCGCCGTCGGGTCGCCGAGCAGCGTCAGGTCGCACACGTCCCGGCGCAGCAGGACCTCCGCGGCACGCAGCACCCGCTCCTCGGTGCCCTCCGGCAGCACGACCGCGCGGCGGTGCGCCCGGGCGCGTTCGATCAGCTCGTGCTCGAACATCATCGGCGTGACGCGGGCGCTGCGGACCACCGAGAGCCGCTCGGTGAGGCGCGGGGTGTCCACGTGCCTCTCGAACAGGCCCAGTGCGACCTCCGCCTTGCGCGGCGTGGCCGCCGTCAGCTTGCCCTGGAGCTCGAACAGCTCGGCCGCGGTGGGGAACGACCCGTGCGGCACGGCCAGCAGTGGCGTCCCCGGCGCCAGCCGCTCGGCCAGCGCCATCGTCTCCGGGCCGGGCCGCTCGGCGAGGGTGAGCAGCACGCCGGCGAGGGCGGGGGAGCCCGCGGAGTGCGCGGCCAGCGAGCCGATGATCAGATCGGCGCGGTCGCCCGGGGTGATGACCAGGCAGCCCTCGGTCAGTGCGGGCAGGAACGTCGGCAGGTGGGCGCCGCCGAACACGAAGTCCCGCACGTCGCGGGACAGCCCCGCCGGGTCCCCCAGCAGCACCTCGGCGCCCAGCGTGTCGCGCACCTGGGCCACCGTCGGCGCGGACAGCGCGGGCTCCTCCGGCAGCACGGACACGGGCACCGGCAGGTGCCCGGCCAGGGTGCGGGCGGCGTCCCGCGCCTCGGGGGCCTGCACCCGGTTCGCGATCATCGCGAGGATCTCGCAGCCCAGCGACGCGTACGCGTGGTGCGCGTTGCGCACCTCGGCGACCACCGACTCCCCGGTCTGGCCGTGGCCGCCGACGACCGGGAGCACGGCCGCGCCGAACTCGTTCGCCAGCCGCGCGTTCAGCGCCAGCTCGGCGGGCAGCCCGGTGTCGGCGAAGTCGGTGCCCAGTACGAGAACGGCCTCGTAGCCGGACGCCACCGCGTGGAAGCGGGCGACGAGCCGCGCCACCAGCTCGTCCGTGCCCCTCTCCGCCTGCAGTGCGGCCGCCTCGTCGTGTCCCAGGCCGACCACCGTGCCCGCCGGCTGGGTCAGCCGGTACCGGGCGCGCAGCAGGTCGAAGATCGGGTCCGGGCCGTCGTGCGCCAGCGGACGGAACACCCCGACCCGGTCCACGTGCCGGGTGAGCAGCTCCATCACCCCCAGCTCCACGACCTGACGGCCGTCCCCCCGTTCGACGCCGGTCACGTACACACTGCGCGTCACGCGTGCTCTCCCTCGTCGTCCGTGTCGTGCGCCTCGCGGCCGCGGTGGCGCGCGGAATCCTGCTCCTGACAGTGTTGCCGGGTGTTGATGGCGTTGACGGTAGCCGCACGGCCCGTCGCGCCGGTGCGTCACGGAGCGGCTACCGGACCGTATGCCGGACAGGGATGTGCCCCCTGCGTTCAACTCGTGAAACAATCCCACCGCCCAAGCACCCCGACGCTGCCACAGCCGCCAGCGTGATCCAGCGAGCAGGAAGCGAAGCTCATGCGCATCGGAGTCCTCACCGCGGGCGGCGACTGCCCCGGTCTGAACGCCGTGATCCGGTCCGTCGTCCACCGCGCCGTGGCCGACCGGGGCGACCAGGTCATCGGCTTCGAGGACGGCTTCAAGGGCCTCCTCGACGGCCGGTACCGCGAACTCGACCTGGAATCCGTCAGCGGCATCCTGGCGCGCGGCGGCACCATCCTCGGCTCCTCGCGGCTGGAACGCGCCCGGCTCGCCGAGGCGTGCGAGAACTCCGAGGAGCTCATCGCCCGCCTCGCGCTCGACGCCCTCGTCCCCATCGGCGGCGAGGGCACCCTCACCGCCGCGCGGATGCTCGCCGACGCGGGCCTGCCCGTGGTCGGCGTCCCCAAGACGATCGACAACGACATCTCCGCCACCGACCGCACCTTCGGCTTCGACACGGCGGTGGGCGTCGCCACCGAGGCCATGGACCGCCTCAAGACCACCGCCGAGTCGCACCAGCGCGTGATGGTCGTCGAGGTGATGGGCCGCCACGCGGGCTGGATCGCCCTGGAGGCCGGCATGGCCGCCGGCGCGCACGCCATCTGCGTCCCGGAGCGCCCCTTCGAGGTCGACGAACTCGCCAAGATGGTCGAAGAACGTTTCGCGCGCGGCAAGAAGTTCGCCCTCATCTGCGTCGCCGAGGGCGCGCACCCCGCCGAGGGCTCCATGCCGTACGAGAAGGGCGTCATCGACCAGTACGGCCACGAGCGCTTCGCCGGCATCGGCAACCGCCTCGCGATCGAACTGGAGCATCGCATCGGCAAGGAGGCCAAGCCGGTCATCCTCGGCCACGTGCAGCGCGGCGGCACCCCTACCGCGTACGACCGGGTGCTCGCCACCCGCTTCGGCTGGCACGCGGTGGAGGCCGCCCACCGCGGCGAGTTCGGCCGGATGACGGCGCTGCGCGGCACCGACATCGTGATGGTCCCGCTGGCCGACGGCGTCTCCGAACTCAAGCGCGTCCCGCAGCACCGCATGGACGAGACCGAAGCCGTCTTCTGACCCGCAGCCCGGTCCTCCGGCCCCCGGAGGACCGGCACGTCGTCGGGTGCCGGGCGGCGGTTACGATCGGCGGATGGGCGGAGAGCGGAACGCGGCGCACCGGATGTTCGAGGCGGACGACGCCTCGCGGCGGCTCGGGATGGAGTTGCTGGAGGCCGGGGACGGTGCCGCGCGGGTGCGGATGACCGTCACCGACTCCATGGTCAACGGGCACGGCATCGCGCACGGCGGGTTCGTGTTCACGCTCGCGGACACCGCGTTCGCCTGCGCCTGCAACAGCCACGGCCCGGTCACCGTCGCGGCGGGCGCGGACATCACGTTCACGACGTCCGCGAAGGAGGGTGACGTGCTCACCGCCGTCGCCACCGAACGCACCCGCTTCGGCCGCAGCGGCGTCTACGACGTCACCGTGCTGCGCGGTGACGAGGTGGTCGCCGAGTTCCGGGGCCGCAGCCGTACGATCCAGCGCACCACCGAGGGTTGATCATGACCGAGCACGTGCTCCCCACCGCCGTCGTCACCGGTGCCGGCAGCGGCATCGGCGCTGCGACCGCACGCCGGCTGGCCGCCGAGGGCCATCATGTGGTGCTGGCCGGGCGCCGCGCCGAGCGCATCGGGGCCGTGGCGCGCGAGATCGCCGACGCCGGCGGGAGCGCGGAGGCGCGTGCGCTGGACGTGACCGACCGGGCCGCCGTCCGCGCGTTCGCCGACGCCCTCGGCGACCGCCCGCTGACGCTGCTGGTCAACAACGCGGGCGGGGCGCTCGGCACCGAGCACGTCGACGCCACCGACCCGGACGACTGGCGCACCATGTACGAGGTCAACGTCCTGGGCACGCTGCACGTCACCCAGGCGCTGCTGCCCCGGCTGGAGGCCGCGGAGGGCACCGTGATCGTGCTGTCCTCGACGGCCGCGTTCGTCGCCTACGAGGGCGGGGGCGGCTACGCCGCGGCCAAGCACGGCGAGCACGCACTGGCCGCCACGCTGCGGCTGGAACTGTGCGGCCGCCCGGTGCGGGTGGTGGAGATCGCGCCGGGCATGGTGCGCACCGACGAGTTCGCGCTCAACCGGATGCGCGGCGACGCCGACCGGGCCGCCGCCGTGTACGACGGAGTGCCGGACCCGCTGACGGCGGAGGACGTCGCGGACACCATCGCGTGGACGGCCTCGCGGCCGCCGCACGTCAACGTCGACCTGCTCGTCGTGCGCCCCCGCGCCCAGGCCGCCCAGCACAAGGTGCACCGCGTCACCGGCTGACCCGTTCCCGCCCCGGAACCGGCCCGGGTCAGGGCCGGGCGTCCAGCCGGTGCCGCAGCGACCCGTCCGGGCCGTAGACGTCCAGCAGGTAGCCCTCCTGGAGCGGTACGCCCTCCTCGCGCGCCAGGAAGCCGGTGAGCGAGGTCTTCAGCTCCTGGAAGGTCGCGGCGTCGTGGTCGGTGCCGTGCGTCCGGACGACGACGAGCGGCACGTCGCCGGGTCCGTAGGCGACCTCGATGCCGTAGACGTCCGCGGGGCCGTCCGCTTCGTGGAAGCGGCCCGCCAGCCGGGCCGCCGCCTCCGGGGCGGCGGTCGTGGTGGAGGTCGGGCCGGCAGGCCGGGAGGACCGGTCGGAGGCCGACGGCTCGTTGGGACCGCAACCGGAGAGCAGGGTGACGGTCAGGAGGCAGGCCGGGCCCGCCGCGCGCAGTGTCCGGAGCATGTGGTCATCATCGCCGGTCTGTGCCGGTGACACCGGCGCGTTCCCAGAACCGCTCCAGAATGCCGTCGAGGAAGTCGGCGGAGAGGGTCGCGGAGTCGTCGCGGCGGCCGGAGCCGGCGCCGCCCCAGTGGAGCGAGCCGGCGGTCGCGGACTGGTAGGCGCGGTGCAGGTCGCGCAGCGCGTCCTCCAGGCGGCTCCGCTCCAGGGGCACCAGGTCGGCGACGCGTCCGGCGTAGGACTGCCAGCGCGTGGTGACGGCGGAGCGCAGCAGCTCGGCGAGGTGCGCGGAGCGGCCGGTGAGGTCCAGCGCCGCGTCCGGCGGGAGCCGCAGCGCGCGGGCGAGCGCCGCGGCCTGCCGGTCGTCGCCGTCCCAGTGCCCGGCCTGCTCCATCCGTTCGTAGACCGCCGGGTCCATGCCGATCAGCAGCGCCAGGTCGAAGACCGCCATGCCGGCCGCCATCCGGTGCTGCCGCAGCGTCTGCGGCTCGCCCAGCAGGTCGCCCGGCGCACACCACAACGCGCCCGCCAGCGCGGGGAGTTCGCCTTCGCCGGGGACGCCGTCGCCCTCCTCCCAGGCGAGGACCGTGTGCGGCGGGACGCGCAGCCCGAACGCCGCCCACATGCCGTGTGCGACGTGGGCGGGCGTCATTCCCAGCGCCTGGCGCAGGCGGCGGGCGGCGACCGCGTCGAACGAGCCGACCGGCCGGTACGGGCGGTTCTGTCGCATCCGTCCACCGTAGGAGCAGCCCGGCGCCCGGCCCATCGGTCGTTCCGCCGAACTGCCGCCGTGCGGCGTGTGCCTTCCTCCAGCGGCGCGTGACCGTTCGGTCAGGCCGTGCCGTCGAGCTGCCGGCGGAGTCCGAGCGGCCGCATGTCGGTCCACACCGCGTCGATGTGGCGCAGGCACTCCTCCCGGTCGCCGGTGGTGCCCTCGGCCCGCCACCCGGCCGGGAGGCCGCGGTCCGCGGGCCATACCGAGTACTGCTCCTCGTCGTTGAGAACCACCTGGTAGCCGCGGTGGTCCTGGGTGTCGTCGTCCATCGGTGCGCTCCTTCGTCGTCGAGGGGTGGCGGGCACGGCACGCCCGGCCGTTGCGGAGGCCGGAGCCGGAGCCGGAGTCGGAGTGGGGGGGGGGATCAGGTCGCGGCGGGCTCCGCCTGCGCCACGTCGGGCAGCTCGCGTTCCAGATGGCGCACGCGGGGCCGGGCGTAGGCGAGGGCGGCCACCACCAGCAGCAGCGGTCCGGCCAGCAGCAGGATCATGGCGATGCCCGCTCCCGTTCCGTCGGCCGTCCCCCAGGGGGCCGCCCCGGCCAGCGGGCCGCCGACGTGGAGCGCCAGCGGCCCCGCGAGACCGTAGGCCACCGGCTCGGCGGACCAGGCGATCATCCGCCGGACGGCGAAGACGCGTCCCTGGATCTCCGTCGGCGTCTTCCGCTGCCACAGGGTCGGCGTCACCGCGTTGGTCACGGCGTAGCCGCCGAGGATGCCGAAGAGGCCGAGGCCGAGCATCCACAGCGCCGGATGCGCACCCATGAGCAGCAGCAGGCACCCGTGCAGCAGGGTGACCGCGAAGACGGTGCGCACGAGCCCGCGGGGGAGCCGGACGAAGCTCAGCAGCGCGCTGACCACGATCATGCCCACGGCGCCGACCGCGTTCACCACGCCCAGCGCCGAAGGAGCGTGGGCGCCGAGGACGAGCGGCGCCACCAGGACCAGCGACATCTCCATCAGCAGGTTGTTGGCCGCGAAGAAAACCAGCAGCCCCAGCAGCCCGGGGCGCTGCCGGATGAAGCGCAGGCCCTCCGCCATCTCCTCGCCCAGCGCCCGGGGCCCGCGCCGGTCGCCGCCGGTGCGCGTCGGCGGCAGGGGCGGCAGCAGCCGGAAGGAGGCGAGTGTGGCGGTGCCGGCGAGGCCGAAGGTGGCCAGGTCGACCAGCAGCAGGCCCTCCAGGCCCACCACGCCGTACAGCGCTCCGGCCAGCAGGTCGCCGAGGACCAGTCCGCCCGCCTCCGCGAGCCCGACCCGCGCGTTGGCCTTGCTCAGGTCGTCCTTGCCGACGACCTGGGACACCAGGCTGGAGAAGGCGGGCCACTGGAACGCCTTGCACGCCGAGGCCGCGGCGACCAGCGGGTACAGGTGCCACAGTTCGAGCGCGCCGGCGGAGAGCAGCGCCAGGACGGCGAGCGGCAGCACGGCCGTTCCGAGGTCGCTGACCAGCATGACCCGCCGGCGGTCCCAGCGGTCCACCAGGACGCCCGCGAAGGGGAGCACGAGCAGGCCGGGCAGCGACCCCGCCATCACCAGGGTGGTGAACGCCGTCGGCGAGCCCGTCTCCAGGAACACCCAGACGCCCAGGCCGAAGACGGTCATCGCGGTGCCGATCATGGACGCCGCCTGACCGGCCCAGACCAGGTTGAAGACCCTCACCGGACGTCCTTCCCGTCGTGGCTCTCCGCCGGGGCCCCCGCACGCTCCGGTGCGCCGTCCAGGGCCTCCGCGACGGACTCGTCCAGCAGCGCGAGGAACCGCGCGAGCCGGCGGCGGAGCGGCTCCGTCTCGAACAGCGCGGTGCTGTACTCCAGCCAGCCGGAGACGCCCTCCGGGGTGTCGTAGCAACGCAGGTGGAGTTCGTAGCGGCAGGTGCCCCGGTCGAGCGACAGCGGCTCCGCCCGGAGGCCGTCGAGCCCGTGGGCGGCGGACGGCACGTTCTGCACCGCGAACATGGCCTGGCACAGCGGAGGGCGGCTCTCGTCGCCGCCCCCGTGCTCCTCCGCCGTCCTCTCGAACGGCAGGGCGCGGTGCTCCCACGCGGCCAGGAACGCCTCCCGGGCGCGTCCCAGTACGGTACGGAACCCGGGTGCGCCGCGCAGGTCCGCGGGCACCGGGACGATGCCCGCGAACGGGCCCGCCGCCGTCTCCGACTCCGGGTCGTTCCGGTTGGCGACCGGCACCGCCACCAGGAAGCGTTCCGCACCGGACAGTTCGCCCAGCCACCGCTGCACGGCGGCCAGCAGGACCATGAAGACCGTGCAGCCGGTGTCCTCCGCGAGCCGCCGGACGCCGGCGGCCACGCCGGGCGGCAGGGCGAAGTGCTCCACCGCACCCTCCAGCGACCACGCCGCGGGCCGCGGCAGGTCGCACGGCAGCGGGAGCGCCGTGGGCACGGCGCGCAGCAGCTCGGCCCGGTGACGCAGACTCTCCCGGGCGGCGGAGGAGGCGAGATACGCCCGCTCCGCCGCCGCGTGCGCCAGGAAGCCGCCCGCCGGGGGGAGTTCCGGGAGCCGGCCGGCGGCGAACGCGTTGTACAGCAGCGCCAGGTCGTTCTCCAGCACCGACAGCGTCCAGCCGTCGGCCACGATGTGGTGCACCGTCAGCCCCAGGACGTACGTGTCGGCGCCGCAGCGTACGAGCGTCGCGCGGACCGGGGGGCCCTGGGCCAGGTCGAAGGGCTCGCGCAGGTCGGCGGTGGCGGCCTCCTCGGCCGCCGCCACCGGCGCCGTCCGTCCGCGGGTGTCGTGCCGGCGTACGGGTATCAGCGCGGCCGGGGCCACCGTCTGCACCGGCCCGTTCCCCTCGTCGGCGAACCGGGTGCGCAGCGCGGCGTGACGGGCGGTCAGCGCGTCGAGGGCGCGGATCAGCGCCACCTCGTCCAGCGGGCCGTGCACCCGGGCGTGGAAGCCGATGTGGTAGGCGGCCGTGCCGGGTTCGCGCTGCTGGTGCCGCCAGACGAACTCCTGCCCCGCGGTGAGGGCGTACGGCCCCGTTTCCGGCGCGGCCGGGACGTGCTCGGCCGGGACGTGCTCGGCCGGGACGTGCTCGGCCGGGACGTGCGCGGAACGCGCGACGCCGGACGGCGCCGCCCCGGACGCGTCCAGCCAGGCGGCCAGCGCCGCCACCGTCCGCAGGTCCAGCACCTGCCGCAGGGGCACCGCACCGCCGTCCGCCGGACGCGGCAGCCGGGCCGCCAACTGCGCCGCGAGGAGGGAGTGTCCACCGCGCGCGAAGAAGTCGTCCTCCCGGCCGACGGGCCGCGCTCCGACGCGTTCGGCGCCCAGCACCTCGGTGAAGGCGGCGGCGACCGCACGCTCGGAGGCGGACCGTGGCGGACCGGCCGGGGCGGCGACCGGCTCGTCGGGAAGCGCCGCGACGGCCTTCCGGTCCAGTTTGCCGTTCGCGGTCCGCGGCAGTGCCGGCACCCGGCGGAAGGTCTCCGGCACCTGCTGTTCGGGCAGCAGGGCGAGAAGCCCGCTCCGCAGGGCATCCGGGTCGAGCGTGCCGGGTGCGACGCAGGCCAGCAGCCGGTCCGGTCGCCCGGTCGCCGCGCTCCGTACCGCGACGACGGCGGCTTCCGCGACGCCCGGCAGCGTACGCAGCACGCGTTCCACGGCAGCCGGTTCGACGCGCTGGCCGCGGATCTTCACCTGGTCGTCGTTGCGGCCCAGGAACGTGAGCGTGCCGTCGGCCTCCCTCCGTGCCAGGTCACCGGTCCGGTAGGCGCGTGCACCCGGCTCCCCGGAGAACGGTTCCGGCACGAAGCGGTCGGCGGTGAGTCCGGGCTGCCCGTGATACCCGTCGGCCAGCCGCGCCCCGCCGATCCAGACCTCACCGGGAACCCCGACCGGAGCGAGTTCGCCGTACGGGTCGACGACCCACAGCCGGGCACCGGCCACCGGAGGGCCGATCGGCACCGGCCCGGACGCGCCCTCCCCGGGCGGGACCGGCATGCAGGTGGTCGTCATGGTGCCCTCGGTGGGACCGTACTGGTCGACGACCGAGGGCCGCCCGGCGAAGGCCGCACCCGCCCGCGCGCAGTCGGCGGTGTCCAGGGGCTCTCCCGCGGTCAGCAGCAGCCGCAGCCGCGCGCCGGGCGGGGACCCGGCGGACCGCCGGGCCTCGGCGGTGGAGAGCAGCGCCCGCAACAGCGTGGGCACCACGCTCAGCAGGCAGGTCGCACCGTGCCGGTCGAGCGCCGTGACGAGCGCCTCCGGGTCGGCGGCCTGGTCGTCGTCCGGCAGCACCACCCGGGCTCCGGCCGTGAGCGGACCGAGCAGGTCGCGCACCGAGGCGTCGAAGGACAGCCCGGCGAGTTGCAGGACGGTGTCCTCCGTCCCGAGCCCGAAGCGGTCCCCGAGGTAGTCCCGCAGATACGCGGCGGCCGCGCCGTGCGAGGTCCGCACGCCCTTGGGGCGGCCGGTGGAGCCGGAGGTGTAGGCGAGGTAGGCGAGCGCTCCGGGCGGCACCTGCCCGGCCGTCTGCGGCACCGGCGCCTCCACGGCGTCGTCCGGGGAGTCACCGGCCGTGTCGTCTGCCGCGTCGTCGTCTCCCAGCACGAGGACCGGTGGTCCGGCGCCGTCGAAGGCGTCCGCCCAGGGACGGTCGGTGACCAGCAGTCCGGCGCCGCTGTCCGCCAGCAACTCCCGCAGGCGTCGCCGGGGATGCCGGGGGTCCACCGCCACGTACGCCGCTCCGGTCAGCAGCACGGCCAGCACGGCCACGGGCTGCTGCACGCCCCGCCCGAGGCCGAGGCCGACCAGCGAGCCGGGCCGTACGCCGTGCACTGCGAGCCGCCGTGCGAGGCGGCAGGCCCGTGTGCCCAGCCGCCGGTAGCTCAGCGCCTCCTCGCCGGACACGACGGCGGTCGCGTCGGGGGTCCGGGCGATCTGGTCGAGGATCAGGCCGTGCAGGGTGCCCGGCCGGCTCCGGTACGGCTCGGGCGTGCCGGGCGCCAGCGCCCGCCGTTCGCCGGGGGAGAGCAGGGACAGGGTGCCGAGCCGGGCCGAGGGCGCGGCCGTTCCCCGGTCGAGGAGCGTCAGCAGGTGTCCGGCCATCCGCGCGACGCGCCCGGGGTCGAGGACGTCGACCCGGTGGACGAGCCAGCCGGCCAGACCCTTCCGGTCGTCCTCCTCCAGGAACAGGGCGAGGTCCGCCTTCGCGTGGTCGGGGGTGAACGGCTCCGGCACGAGGCGGACGCCGTCGGCGAAGGGCAGGGAGCCGACCGTGACCGGGTCCATCGACACGCTGTGGCGGGCGAGTTCCCGGCCGTCGAGACCGGCCGCGTCCACCACCTCGTCGAACGGCAGCAGCCGGTGCTCCCAGGCGTCCAGCACGACGTCCCGGACCTCGCGCACCAGGCGGCGGAAGGTCCACTCCTCCCGGACGGGCAACCGCAGCGCCACCGTGTTGAGCAACAGGCCGACGACTCGGACCAGTTCGGGCCGTTCGCGGTCGGCCACCGGCAGAGTGAGCGTCACCTCGCCGGTGCCGCAGTGGCGGGCGAGCAGCGCCGCGTAGGCGGACAGCAGCACGACGAACGGCGTGCAGTGCTCCTGGTCGGCGAGTTCCCGTACCCGGGTGCACGGACCGTCGGGCAGCGTGAACCGGTGGGCCGACCCGGCGGAGCCCGCCCCTCCCGCGGACCGTGGGCGGTCCGCGGGGAGGTCCTGGCCGGACGCCCCGGTAAGGCGCGCGCGCCAGTGCGCCGCCTCCGCCGCCCGGACCTCGTCGCTCAGGGCGTGGCGCTGCCAGGCCGCGTAGTCCCCGGCACCGAGCGTCCTCTCCGCGGGCGGCGACGCGGAGCGCCCCCCGCCGCGGTAGGCGGCGGCCAGGTCCTCCATCAGGACGCGGGCCGACCAGCCGTCGGCGCTCACGTGGTGCACCGTCAGCGCCAGGACCGCCTCCTCGTCGGCGATCCGGACGACGGCCGCGCGGGCCAGCGGCCCCCGGCTCAGGTCGAACCGCGTGCCGCTCTCCTCGGCCAGGACCTCGTGCAGCGCGGCGGCACGGTCGGCGGCGCCGCGGTCCCGCAGGTCCACGGTGCGCAGCGGCAGTTCCACGGCGTCCGCGACCTCGCGGACGGGCCTGCCGTCGACGCCGGGGAAGGACGTGCGCAACGCCTCGTGCGCGCGGGGGAGCGCCCGCAGGGCGTCCCGCAGCGCGCTCAGGTCGACGGGACCGTGCAGGCGGCACACCACGGGCAGGTTGTAGGCCGGGTCGCCCGGATCGAGTTGGTCGGCGAACCAGATCCGCGCCTCGGCTGCGGAGACCTCCCGAGCCCCCGGG
This sequence comes from Streptomyces sp. CNS606, assembly GCF_000426325.1. NCBI lineage: Bacteria > Bacillati > Actinomycetota > Actinomycetes > Kitasatosporales > Streptomycetaceae > Streptomyces > Streptomyces sp. CNS606. The sequence goes on along the minus strand of NZ_KE384522.1, from coordinate 131,950 downwards.
GGGCGGGGGACGACGCGGGTGCGGCCGGGAGGTTCCGCCGCAGGGCCGCCGGGGTCCCGGCGGTGATTCCCCGCGGCGCCGTCCTCGCCGTCGCCGCTGTCCTCGGGGGCGGTCGCGGCGTCCTCCGCTTCCGCGAGCCGTTCCGCGAAGGCGGCCACGGTCGGTGCCTCGAAGAGCAGCCGCAACGGCACCTGCCGGTCGAGCCGCTCCCGTACCGCGAAGACGGCCTGCACGGCGAGCAGGGAGTGGCCGCCCAGGTGGAAGAACCCGTCGTGGCGGCCGACTTCGCCGGTCGCGAGCCCCAGCGTCTCGGCCCAGATCGCGGCGAGGCGCCGCTCCACGTCGCCGGACGGCGGCTCGTGGGGCGCGTCGCCGGACAGCCGGCTCTCCCGCCCGGCCGCCGCCCCGCCACCCGGTCCCGTGCCGCCCCGGACGGTCTCCGGCGCCGGCAGGTTGCGGCGGTCCACCTTGCCGCTCGGCAACTGCGGGAAGGCGTCCAGGACGACGAAGGCCGCGGGCATCATGTAGGCGGGAAGTTTCCGGATCAGCGCGCCGCGCAGCTCCCGGGCGGTCGGTGCGGCGGCCGTGCCCGGCAGCACGTAGGCGACCAGTCGCGGCCCGTCGGGGCCGTCGTTGCGGGCGGTGACGACCGCCTGGTTCACCGACGGGTGCTCGGCGAGGACCGCCTCGATCTCGCCCAGCTCGATGCGGGTGCCCCGGATCTTCACCTGCCGGTCGGCGCGGCCCAGGTACTCCAGACCGCCGTCCTCCCGGCGCCGCACCAGGTCCCCGGTGCGGTACAGCCGGCCGCCGGGTGGCCCGAACGGGTCCGGCACGAAGTGGTCGGCGGTCAGCCCGGGCCGCCCCAGGTAGCCGCGGGCGAGCTGGACGCCGCCGACGTACAGCATGCCGGGCAGGCCGACCGGCTGCGGGTTCAGCTCGGCGTCCAGCACGTGGCAGCGGGTGTTGTCCACCGGGTGGCCGATCGCGATGCGCGGATCGGCGGGGAGGCAGCGGGCGGCGGTCACGTTGACGGCCGTCTCGGTCGGCCCGTACGCGTTGAACAGCTCGGCGTCGAGCGCGTCCAGGCAGCGGGCGGCAAGTTCCGGCGGCAGCGGTTCTCCGGCGCTCTTGACGACCCGCAGAGCGGGCAGTGGCACGTCTCCGCCGTGTTCGAGCAGGGCCGCGAGCATGGTCGGTACGAAGCGGACGTAGCCGACCCGTTCCTGGGCCATGACCGTGCGCAGGTACTCCGGGTCGCGGTGTCCCGCCGGGTCGGCGACGACCAGCCGCGCGCCGGAGGCCAGCGTGGCGAAGACCTCGACCACCGAGTCGTCGAAGGTGATGTTGGTCTTCAGCAGCACCGCTTCGCCCGGCCCGAGGCCGAACCGGTCGATCTGCCAGCGGATCTGGTTGTGCGCGGCCCGGTGGCCGACCATGACGCCCTTGGGGCGGCCGGTCGATCCGGAGGTGTAGAACACGTAGGCGAGCTGGTCGGGCAGGGCGCCGGGAAGGTCCCACACGCCGGGGCGGGCGGCGATCCGTTCGGCGTCCGCGTCGACGGCCACGGCCGTGCAGCCCGCTCGCCGCACCGCGCAGTCCGGCGGCGAGGCGTGCGCCGCGGTGGTCACCACCAGGCGGGCGCCGGCGTCCTGCAGGACGGAGGCGTTCCGTTCGGCGGGGTGCGCGGGGTCCAGCGGCAGATAGGGCGCACCGGCGCGCACCACCGCGACGATCGCGACGACCAGGTCGAAGGACCTCTCCAGCAGTACGCCGACCGGTTGCTCCGGCCCGGCGCCCTGCGCACGCAGGTGGTGGGCCAGCCGGTTCGCGCGCCGGTCGAAGTCCTGGTAGGTCAGGTGCGCGCCGTCCATGCTCAGGGCGATCGCGGCCCCGTCCGCCGCGGCCCGCTGCGCGATCATGGCGGCCAGGTCGACCGGCCCGGGGTGGTCGCGCACCGCTCCGGTGGCGTCCCGCAGCGCCGCCCGTAGCTCGCCCTCCGTCGCCAGGGCCGGGGCGCCGACGGCGAGGCCGGGCCGGGTGACGAGGGAACGGGCGAGCGCCAGGTAGTGCCCGAGCATGCGGGCGGCAGTCGCCTCGTCCCACAACTCCCGGTCGTACTCCAGCTCCAGCTCCCAGCCGCCGGGCTGCTCGCTCACCTCCAGCGTGAGGTCGAACTTCGCGGTGGCCGGGTCCTCGCGCGGCACCGGCCGCGCCCGGACGCCGCCCGTCTCCGCCGTGCCGGAGTCCGCGGTGTTCCACACGAACATCACCTGGAACAGCGGGGTGTGGGCGAGGCTCGGCTCGACGCCGACCTCCTCGACCACGTGGTGGAACGGCACGTCCTGGTGGGAGAAGGCCGTGGCGGCGTCCTCCCGTACCGCGTCCAGCAGTTCACGGAACGTCAGTCGCGGCCGGAAACCCGCCCGCAGCACCACGGTGTTGACGAACAGGCCGATCAACGGCCCCGCGTGGGCGGCGCCACGGCCGGCCACCGGCGTGCCGATCAGCACGTCCGGCTGTCCCGAGTAGCGGTGCAGCAGGGCGTGGAAGCAGGCCGCCAGCACCATGAACGGCGTCGCGGACGTGTCCCGGGCCAGCGCCCGTACGGCGGCGACCAGGTCCGGGTCCACCGCGGAGCGGACCACGCCGCCGGGACGGGTCGGTCGCCCCGGACGCGGGCGGTCTGCGGGCAGTTCGAGGGCGGGCGGTCGGTCGCCCAGCCGCGCCCGCCAGAAGTCGAGCTGGCGGCGGTAGGCGCCCGCGTCGAGGCGCCGGCGGAACCAGGCGGCGTGGTCGGCGTACCGGACCGGGGGCCCGGCGGGGTGGTCGCCCCGGCCGAGCTCGGCCGCGTAGCCCTCCAGCATCTCCCGCCGGAACACGTCCACCGACATCCCGTCGAAGGCGATGTGGTGCACGCTCAGCATCAACTCGTGGGCCGAGGCGCCCGTACGGACGAGCAGCGCCCGCCACACCGGCCCCCGGCGCAGGTCGAACGGCCGGTGGAACTCCGCGTCCCGCAGCGCGCGCAGAGCCGCCCCGGCCTCGGCGGCGGCGTCCCCGGGGCTCTCCCCGTCGGCTGCGAGGGTGGTGCGGCGGAGGACGAACGACGGTTCGTGCGGGACGAGCATCTCCCTGCCGTCCCGCCGGACGTACGTGCTGCGCAGCACCTCGTGCCGCCGCTCGATGCCGCGCAGCGCGCGTTCCAGGGCGTCCGGGTCCAGCGGGCCCTCCAGCCGGAGGCCGAAGCCCATGTGGTAAGCGGTGCCGTCCGGGTCGAGTTCCTGGAGGAACAGCATGCGTTCCTGTTGCGGCGCCGCGGGTACGGGGCCTTCGCCCCGGGAGAGCGTGCGGCGTTCGCGGCTGCGGCCCGCCCGCGCCAGCCGTTCCGCCAGCAGCGCCCGGGTGCGGTCCGCACGGTCCGGGCTCGGCCCTGTGCCCGGGTCGGGCCCGGTGTCCTGGTCGGGCCCGGGAAGGCTCGTGGTCACCGGTCCTCGCCCCCGCCGGCCTCGATCTGGGCGATCAGCGCCTTCTCGACGACGTCGGAGAAGGCGGAGAGCGTCTGGCTCTCCAGGAGTTCGAGCAGCGGGATCTCCACCTCCAGGTCGGCCTGGAGATGGGCCATCACCTGGGTGATGAGCAGCGAATGGCCACCGAGGTCGAAGAAGTTGTCCTCGGCGCCGATCTCGTCCACCTCGAGGACCTCGGCCCAGATCTCCGCGACCGCCTCCGCGACGGGGGTGCCCGGCGGCCGGTAGGGCGGGCGCCCGCCGTCCTCGGCCGTGGGCGAGGGCAGCGCGTCCCGGTCCAGCTTGCCGTTGGGGGTGACCGGCAGCGCGTCCAGCACCAGAACCCGCGCGGGCACCATGTGGGCGGGCACCCGGAGGGCGAGCGCGGCGCGCAGTTCGCCGGTGTCGAGCCGGGCACCGGGCCGCGGTACCGCGTACGCCACGAGGTGCGCGGCGGCGGCCTCGCCGTGCACCACGGCGACGGCGGACGCGACCCCGGGCAGGTCGGCGAGCGTGGTCTCGATCTCGCCCAGCTCCACGCGGAAGCCGCGGATCTTCACCTGGTGGTCCTGACGGCCGAGGAACTCGATCGTCCCGTCCGGCCCGAACCGGGCGCGGTCCCCGGTGCGGTACATCCGGCCGGGTTCCGCGGTGAACGGGTCGGGTACGAACTTGGCGGCGGTGAGCCGCGGGTCGCCCAGGTAACCCTCGGCGAGGCAGGCGCCGCCGATGTACAGGTCTCCGGGGGCGCCGACGGGGGACGGGTTCCGTGCGGCGTCCAGGACGTAGTAGCGGGCGTTGTCGATGGGCCGGCCGTACGGGATGCTCCGCCAGGCCGGGTCCACCCGGTCGACGCGGTGGTGGTTGGACCAGACGGCGGCTTCGGTGGCGCCGCCGAGCGCGACGATCTCGGGGCCGGCGAAGGCGGCCCGGACGGCGTCGGGCAGGGGCAGCGGTATCCAGTCGCCGCTGAGGAACACCAGGCGCAGCGAGTGCTCGGCCGCCGTGTCGCGCAGTGTCAGGAACGGCACCAGCTGCTGGAGCGCGGCGGGGGCGGAGTCCCAGAAGGTGACCGGTTCGTCGTCCAGGAGCGCCAGCAGCCGCTGCGGGTCGCGTACGTCCTCCTCGGCCGCCACGCGGATGCTGCCACCGGCGGCGAGCATTCCGAAGACGTCGTAGACGGACAGGTCGAAGCTCAGCGAGGCGACGAACAGCACCTGATCGTCCGGACCGACCCCGTAGGTGTCGTTGACCCACCGGATGAGGTTGACGACCGGCGCGTGCGTCATCAGCACGCCCTTGGGCGTGCCGGTCGAGCCCGAGGTGAAGATCGTGTACGCCGCGTCCTCGGGCCTGCACCGATCGGGCGCGGGGGAGTCCGGCGGCACGTCGGCCAGGGCCCAGCCGGTCGCGGGCCCGCCCGGCGCGGTCGCGGGGGCGGTCCCGTTCCCGCCGAGCCACAGCACCTCGCGCAGCTCCGGCAGATCCCGGCAGCGGTCCACCACCTCGGGCACCGCGTCGTGGTCGGTGAGCACCACCGGCGCGGCCAGGGCGCCGACCAGTTCGCGGAAGCGTTCCGCGGGCAGGTGCGGATCGACGGGGGCGTAGGCGGCCCCGGATTTGAGTACGCCCAGGAGCGCCACGACGGACCGCACCGTGCGGCGCAGGCTCAACGCGACCATGTCGCCGGTGCCCACACCGGCCGCCGCCAGGCGGGCCGCCAGCCGGTCGGCGGCCGCGTCCAGTTCCGCGTAGTCCAGGCGTTCCCCGCCCTGCACCACGGCGAGCGCGTGCGGGGTCCGGGCGGCCTGGGCCTCGAACAGTTCGTGCAGGCACCGGGCGGGGCCGCGTGCGGTGTCGGTCGCGTTCCACGCGTGCACCACCGTGTCGTACTCCTCCGGCGGCAGGACGAGGAGTTCGCCGAGCAGCGTTCCGGGGGAGGCGGCCGCGCCGGCCAGGGTGCCCGTCATCCGGTCCAGGTGGGCGAGCAGCCGGTGCGTGTGGTCGTCGGTCAGGGTGCCGGGGACGTGGTCGAGCAGCAGCCCCGGCTCCTCGTCGCCGAACCGGGCCGTGACGACGACGCCGTCCGGGCCGGACGGCGTCGCGGCCGGTCCGGTGCGGGCGCAGACGACCGAGGTCGCCAGGAGCGGCACGTCGCCGCGCAGGTCGGCGCAGGCGGCGAGCTGGTCGAGTGTCGGTCCGGCGTGCCGGCGGCCGGTCTCCTCCGCCTCCCGGACTGCTTCCAGGTAGGCGCCCACGCCCTGCTCCGGGCCGGTGTCCAGGCGTACCGGGACCGGTGTTCCGTCCGGGGCGCTGCCGGTGGTCACGCCGAACAGCACGTCCCGCTCGCCCGCGTGCGCCGCCAGCACCAGCCCCCAGGATGCGGTCACCAGCCGTTCGGCGGTCGTGCCGGCGGCCTCGGCCGCGCGGTCGAGCTCGGCGACCCGCGCGGGCGTCCAGGGCAGCGAGGTTCGGGCGCGGTCGTTGCCGGAGCCGGGCGCGTCCGGTGCCGGGAGGCGGGACCAGCCGCCGGGGGCGGTGGGCTGCGCGAAGCCGGCCAGTCTTTCCCGCCAGTGCCGCAGTGCTGTCTCCGATTCCACCGTGTACTCCTCTATCGGCTGAGCAGGGTCGTGAGTTGTGTGGCGATGGCCAGCAGGGGGTCGATGACGGTGGTCCCGTCGCCGTTCCTGCGCTGCCACTGCGACAGCAGGTGCAGTTCGGTGCACCCGGCGATCAGGCCCGTGCAGCCGTGCTGGTGGGCGAGCACGCGGAAACGGTCCGCCAGGGCGGCGGTCAGCGGCTCCGCCTTGAGGCGGTAGAGCAGCCCGTGCAGCTCCCGCTGCACGTCCGGCTCCGGAAGGACGACCCGGTGCGCCGACTCCGGCCAGCGCGGTGCGCGCTGGAAGATCCCCGCCTCCCGGGTGCCGTCGGTGGCCACGAGCAGGTAGCGCGCGCCCGCGGGGGCGGCCGCCAGCTCGTCGAGGGTCGTGGACACCAGCGAGATCAGCCGTCGCCGGTGCTCGGGCTCCAGCGCGCCGACGAAGTGGTGCGCCGTCACGCAGGCGACGACCACCCGCGTGGCCCCCATGTCCAGCAGTCCGCCGACACCGCGGCGCAACCGGTCGGCCCACGCGGCCTCCCCACGGCTGCGGATGGTGTCCGTGCGGTCGGGGAAGCCCGGGTCGGAGTCGAGCAGGCAGCGCGGCAGCGTCTGCTCCGCCGCAGCGCCGGACCGCTCCACGGCCGTCTCGTAGACGGTCTGCAGGAACGCGGCGGAGGCCAGCGGCCCCATGCCGCCGAGGATCCCCAGGACCGGACCCGTCGCCTCGCCCCCGCCCCCGCGTCCGGTGGCGGGGGTCGCGCCGGGCCGGCCGTGCGCCGTGGACGGCCGGGAGCCGGGCAGGAGGGGCAGCCGGGCTGTCACCAGGTCTTCAGTCCGCCCGCGCCGTACAGCTTCCGCGTGAGCTTCCGCTGGATCTTGCCACTGGTGGTGCGGGGAAGGCCGCCGGGCCGGAGCAGGACGACGGCCGAGACGCCGACGTGGTGGTCCTCCACCAGCCGCCGCACCACGGCCCGGGTGACCTCGTCGGCGGTCACCTCGGCGGCGGTGGAGGGCTGTTCGCCGGTGGGCAGGACGCGCCGGTCGCCGCGCGTCTCGACCGCGAGCACGACGCGCGGCACGTCCGGGTCCGGGTCGGGGAAGGCCGCGCACTTGCCGCCGGCCAGGGCCGGGTGGCTGTCGGCGGCGGTGCCCTCCAGGTCCTGGGGGAAGTGGTTCCTGCCGTCGATGATGATCAGGTCGTCCGCCCGCCCCGCCACGAACAGCTCGCCCCCGGAGAGGAATCCGAGGTCTCCGGTGCGCAGGAAGGTCCGGTCGGTGCCCGCCAGCCGGGCACCGAAGCGCTCCTGGGACGCCTCCGGGTTCTGCCAGTAGCCGAGGCCGATGCTGTCGCCGGACACCCAGATCTCGCCGAGGTGCTCCGGGGGGCGTTCGCGCAGCGTCTGCGGGTCGACGATGCGCAGGTCGTGATGCTCCGGGACGCGTCCGCAGGAGACCAGCCGCCGCCCTTCGCCGTCGCGCGCCGGCGTCACGCGCCCGGACAGCTCCAGCGCCTCGGCGTCGATGTCGAGGACGCGCGCCTCGCCCGCGCCGCGGCCGCCGCTCAGGTACACGGTGGCTTCGGCCATGCCGTAGCAGGGGAGGTGCGCGGACGGGTCGAAGCCCACCGCCCGGAACCGTTCGGTGAAGGCCTGCAGCGACTCCCAGCGCACCGGTTCCGCGCCGTTGAGCGCGAGCCTCCAGCTGCTCAGGTCGAGCGCCGCCACCTCCTCGTCCTTCATCTTCCGGGCGCACATGCCGTAGGCGAAGTCGGGCCCGCTGGCCACGGCGGCGCGGTAGCGGCTGATGGTCTCCAGCCAGAGCGCCGGGCGCAGCAGGAACGCGGCGGGCGGCATCAGCACGGTGCGCCCGCCGGCGAACAGGGGGATGAGCAGCTGGGAGAGGCCCATGTCGTGGAAGAGCGGCAGCCAGCTGACGAACCGGAAGTCCTGGACGGGGGCGGTGTCCACGCCGAAGCCGTCGGCCGACCGCAGGGCGCCGCACACCGCGGCCAGGTTCTCCATGATGTTGTGGTGGGTGAGCACCACGCCCTTGGGCGCGCTGGTCGAACCGGAGGTGTACTGCAGGAACGCGAGGGTCTCCGGGGTGGCGCCCGGGTCCCGCCAGTCGTCCGCGAGCGCGTCCTCCAGCCCTGCGACGGCGAGGCGTTCGACGTCACCGAGGACGTCCGCCTCCGTGTTGCCGGCGAAGTCCGCCGTGGTCAGCACCACGGCGGGCCCGGCGTCCTCGACCAGCAGGCGGAGCCGGTCGAGCTGGCGCCGGAAGCCCCGTGACGGTTCCGGGAGGGGGACCGGGACGGCGACGATCCCCGCGTAGAGGCAGCCGAAGAAGGCCGCCGCGAAGTCGACACCCGTGGGGAGCGCCACCAGGGCGCGGTCGCCGGGTGCCGCCCGGCGGAGCAGGGCGGCGGCGACGGTCCGCGCCCGGCGGTCGAGGTCCGCGTAGGTGGCCTCCTCCGTCTCCTCGCCGCGCAGGCCGAGCACCGTGCAGGCGACGTCGTCCGGTCGCTGCCGCGCGTGCCCGCGCAGCACCGCGACGAGGGTGTCCCGGCCCGCCCGTCGGTACGCCGGATGACGGCGCAGCGGGGTCGGCGCGGGTCCGGACCACGTCCGCGCGACGTGGTCGAGGCAGGCATCCTCGGTGCCGTCGAAGCCCGCGTCGTGCCAGCCCGCAGGGCGGGCACGGGTGGCGGGGTGGACCGAGTACCGGCCCGCGTGGTCGACCACGACGCGGTGGGTCGGTGCGGTCCGCACGTCGCTGTCCGGCATGGGGGTGTCCCTCACTTCTCGAGGTTCTCGGGGTTCTCGGGGTGCTCGGGGCCGAGCGCCGGGTCCGCGCAGCGCAGGTCCGGGTCGGCGGCGAAGGCGGTGAGCAGACGCTCCAGCCGGGCGGTCAGCGTCCGGGCGGTCGCCGGGTCGAACAGGTCGGTGCTGTACTCCAGGCAGGCGGAGAGCCCCGCGGGGCCGCCGTCCCCGGCGCGGAGTTCCCGCACGCTGAGGAAGAGGTCGAACTTGGCGACGTCGGTGGGGTCCGGCTCCTCGGTGATCCGCAGCCCGGCGGCCTCCAGCTCCAGCGGGCCCTCCGTCTCGAACCCGAGCATCACCTGGAACAGCGGGTGACGGGCGCGCGAGCGCGGCGGGTTGAGCGCCTGCACCAGCTGCTCGAACGGAACGTCCTGGTGCGCCAGGGCCGCCAGGTCGGCGTCCCGTACGCGCTCGACGAGCCGACGGAAGGTGGGTTCCCCGGAGGTGTCGGTGCGCAGGACCAGGGTGTTCACGAAGAAGCCGACCAGGTCCTCCAGGTTCTCCTCCGGCCGGCCGGCCACCGGCGTACCGATCGGGACGTCGGTTCCCGCACCGAGCCGGTCGAGCAGGACGGCGAGAGCGGCCTGGGTCACCATGAAGACGCTGGCGCTGCTCTCCTGGGCGAGCTTCGCCAGCGCGGCGTGCACCCGCTCGTCGACGGTGAACCGCACCTGTCCGCCGCGGTGGCTCGCGACCCGGGGGCGCGGGCGGTCCGCGGGCAGCGCGATCTCGTCCGGCAGACCCGCCAGGGCCTCGCGCCAGAAGCCGAGTTGCCGGGAGAGCAGGCTCTCCGGGTCCTTCGCGGAGCCGAGCCGCTCGGCCTGCCAGAGCGTGTAGTCGGCGTACTGCACCTCCAGCGGAGCCCAGTCCGGCGCCCGCCCGGCGCGGCGCGCCGTGTACGCGGTCGTCAGGTCGCGGGCCAGCACCGGCAGCGACCAGCCGTCGCCCGCAGCGTGGTGCAGCACCAGCAGCAGTACGTGGTCCTGCTCGCCGAGTTCGAACAGGCTGCCCTTGAGGGGCACCTCGTCGGCCAGGTCGAAGGGGTGCGCGGCGGCCTGTCGTACGGCCGCGTCCAGCTCGGCCGGTTCGAGGGTCCGCTTGGCCGGGGCCGCCGGGACGTCCTCGACCGGGAGGATGTGCTGGCGCGGCACGCCCCGGCGCTCCTCGAAGACGGTGCGCAGCGGCTCGTGCCGTGCCACCACGTCGCCCAGGGCAGCGGTGAGCGCCTCCGTGTCCAGCGGGCCCGTCAGCCGCAGCGGCAGCGGCAGGTTGTAGGTGGAGCTCGGGCCTTCGAGCCGGCCGAGGAACCACAGCCTCTGCTGCGCGTGGGACAGCGGCAGGACGTCCGGCCGTTCCCGCCGGGACGGCGGGGCGGCGACGGCCTCGCCCGCGCCGAGCCGGGCGGCCAGCGCGGCGACGGTCGGGTTCTCGAACAGCCAGCGCGCCGGCATGGTCGCGCCGAGCCGTTCGCGCACGGCGGCCACCACCCGGACAGCCTGGAGCGAGTGGCCGCCCAGGGCGAAGAAGTCGTCGTCCGTCCCGGCGTCCTGGCTGCCGGTCACCTCCTGCCAGACGGCGAGCAGGGCGGCCTCGGTGGCGTTCCGCGGGGCCCGGTAGGCGGGCGGCGCGTCCGGTACCGCCTCGGCGGCGGGCACCGAGGGGACGGACTCCACGGCGGGGGATTCCTCGGCCGGGGGCGTTCTCGTCCCGGCGTCGCGCAGGGTACCGGTGAGGGGCTCGGGCCCGTCGGGTGCGGGCCCGTCGGGCGCGGCGAGGAAGGTCTCCAGCAGCCGCGTGTACGCGTCGGCGTAGCCGCGCACGGTGGCGGCGTCGAAGAGGTCGGTGCGGTACTCGACGGTCACGTGGTAGCGCTCGCCCTCCTGCAGTACGTCCATGGCCAGGTCGCACTTGACGTGCCGCCGTCCGGGCGTGCCCAGCGAGACCTCCAGCCCTGCCAGCTCGGGCGGTTCGGGGGCCTGGTCGAGGTTGAACAGGGTGGCGTGCAACTGCCGCCGCGGGCCCTCGGTTTCCCGGGGCAGCCGGGCGGCGATCGCCGCGAACGAGCAGTCGCCGTGCGCGAACGCCTCGGCCAGATGGCGCTGCATCGCGGCGGTGACGTCCCGGACCGACGCGTCCGGTGCGGGGCGGCTGCGGAGGGGCAACACGCTGCTGCAGTTGCCCACGACGCGGTCGGCGCCGGGCTCGTCGCGCTGGGCCACCGGCACGCCGATCACCACGTCGCCGGTGCCCGTGAGCCGGTGGAGCAGCCCGGCGTACGCGCTGAGCAGCAGCGTGAACGGGGTGCACCCGAGCCGGGAGCCGGCGGAGGCGATCCGGCGGGAGAGGCCGTCGTCGAGGGTGACGGTCACCGACGCGCCCTCGGACGAGGGGCGGGCGGGCCGGGGCCGGTCGGTCGGCAGCCGGAGCGGAGGCGCGGGGTCGGCGTGCGCGTCCAGCCAGAAGCGTTCGTGGGCCCGCAGGCGTTCACCGCTGCGGCGTTCGTGCTCGCGCTGGACCAGTTCCCGGAACTGGCGGGCCGGCGGCAGCGGTTCGGTGTCCGTGCCGACGGCCGCGGAGTACAGCCGGCCGATCTCCTCCAGCGCCACGCGGAAGGCCCAGCCGTCCACCACGGTGTGGTGTGCGGTCAGGTGCAGGCGGTGGTGGGTGTCGTCGAGCCGTTCCACCGCGGCGCGGACCAGTGGCCCGGTTTCCAGGTCGAAGACCTCGTCCGCCCAGGCGGCCGCGTCCGCCCAGCCCGCCGCGTCCGCACCGGACGCGCCGAACCGCACCAGCGGCACGTCGAACGCGTCGACGGGCAGGACCCGTTGACGGCCCTCCTCCGGGCTGAACACGGTCCGCAGGCTCTCGTGGCGGGCGACCACCGCCTGCACGGCCTCACGGAGCGCCGGAAGGTCCAGCGTCCCCCGGAGGTCGAGCCGCACGCTCTCGTTGTAGGCCCGCGAGGCGTCCTCGCCCGTCTGGGCCAGCAGCCACAGTTCGTGCTGCGCGTCGCCCGGCGGCACGCTCGCGGGTGGGTGGATGGTGCGCGCGCCGGGGAAGAAGCCGGCTTCGGTCATCTCGTCGGCGGTCTCCGCGAGTGCCGCGACGAGCGTGGCCACGTCCTCGTCGGTGTGCGCGGTGGAGAGGAAGCAGTTGCGGCCCTCCCAGACGTAGATCCCCTTCGCCGCGAGGGCGGTGTGAAAGACCTCCACCGTCTCCGACAGCGCGGTCTCCCGCAGGAAGCGGAACCGGAAGAGAGAGCCGAAGGCGGTCAGCCGGACGGGTACGTCGGCCGCTTCGAAGAGGCCGTTGACCGCGGACGCCAGGGCCGCCGTCTTCTGGCTGACGGACTCCTGCAGGGCCGGCCCCCGGCGCTTCAGCTCGCGCAGCACGGCCCGGCCCGCCGCGAGCGCCAGCGGGTGCTTGCAGAAGGTTCCGCTGAAGAAGGTCCGGACGCTCTGCCGGTAGGGCGCGTCGCCGAAGGTCCAGGCGCCGCCGTCGATGGGGTCGAGGTACTTCGCGCGGCCGGCGACGGCACCGATCGGCATGCCGCCGCCCATCACCTTCCCGTAGACGGCGAGGTCCGCTCGCACCCCGAACAGCGCCTGCGCGCCACCCGGATGCATGCGGAAGCCGGTGATCACCTCGTCGAAGATCAGCGGCACGTCCGCCTGCCGGGTCAGCTCCCGCAGCTCGCGCAGGAACTCCCCGGGCTGGATGTCCGGACGCCGGCTCTGCACCGGTTCGACGAGTACGGCGGCGAGCTCGCCCGCGTGGTCGCGCAGCGCCTGCAGGGAGGCCGGGTCGTCGTAGGGGAGGACGAGGGCGTTGGCCGCGACCTCCTCGGGGATGCCCGGCGCGAGCGGCACGGCGTGGGCGGAGGAGCCGTCGGGGTTCTGCACGGCCAGGATCGGGTCCGCCGAACCGTGGTAGGCACCCGCGAACAGCGCGACCCTGGACCGGCCGGTCACCGCGCGTGCCAGCCGGACCGCGACCATCACCGCCTCCGAACCGGTGTTGCAGAAGACGGTCCGCTCCTGGCCGGTCAGTTCGCAGACCAGTTCCGCCGTCTCGGCGGCGAGGTCGTTGTGCGGGCCGAGGTGCATGCCCCGGGCCAGCTGCTCGGTGAGCGCCTGCTCGATGAAGGGTTCGCGGTGCCCGAAGAAGTTGACCCCGAAGCCCATGGTGAGGTCGAGGTACGCGTTGCCGTCGGCGTCCCACACCCGGGAGCCCTCGGAGCGGGTGACGACCAGCGGGTACCGCGCCTCTCTCAGGTTGAGGTGCGGCTGCGGCGCGTGGCGTACGTCGGCGTGGTGGACGCGCTCCCGCACGGCCTGCGCCTTGGACTCGGCGGTCCGCGCGCAGTACCGCTCCACCAGGGCGGCGACGTACGCGCGGCGGCTCGCCTCCTCGCCGTCCCGTCCCTCCGCCCGGCCGGAGCCGGACGCAGCGGCCGTGCCGGACGCCTTGGCCTGCCGGAACGGCACGAAGGTGTCCGGCGCCGCGCGGGGGATCGGGGCGGCCGTCGGGGCGCGGTGCGAATGTTCCGTGCGCGGGCCCGCCTCCGCCGTCGCGGTGGCCGGTGACGCCGCGGCCCCCGGGGGCAGTGGGCGCCCGGAGCCCCGCAGCAGTTCGTACGCCTGGTCCATCACGCGGGCGTGCACGGAGAGGAAGTGCTCGACGGCGTCGCCGCCCGGCGCCCCGCGCCCCGCGGGCTCCCCGGCGGGCGTGCCCGGCGCGGCGACGGACGTCGCCGGCTCCGGCGGCCCCGCCCCGGCCGGGTCCGCGGTGGCGGCGGCCTGCGGTGCCTGCGCCTCGACGTACTCCGCGAGCAGGCGCGGGGTGTTCAGCTCGTCGAAGAGCTTGGCGACCGGCAGGCGTACGCCGAAGGTCCGCTGCACCGCCTGCAGGGTGTGCATCAGCGTCAGCGAGTCGGCGCCCAGTTCGAGGAAGGACGCGTCCGGATCGGCCGCCTCCGGGTTCTCCAGCAGCCGTCCGACGGTCTCGGTGAGCAGCGACAGCACCCGGCCCTGCGCCGGAGATTCGTCGGGCCGGTGTGCCACGGGGAGGGTTCCTTCCGTTCGGGGACGAGAGGGAGCGACGGCCGGCCGGAGGCCGGCGGCCGGGAGCGCCGGGTCCTGCGGCGCGGCGGAGGGGAGCCAGTGCGGGGAGCGCCGGAACGGGTAGGTGGGCAGCCCCGCGATGCGCCGCGGCGGCCTTCCCGCGCCGGCCCCCTCCCGGTCGACCGGATGCCCCGCGACATACAGTCCGGCGACGGCGTCGGCCATCACCGCCTGGTCGTCGGCGCCCTCCCGCAGCGAGCACAGCCACAGCGCGCCCGGCACCGTGCGACGCCCCGCCGTGCCCAGCGTGCGGCCCGGGCCCGCCTCCAGGAAGGTGGTGCAGCCCTCGGCAGCCAGGGAGCGCAGGCCGTCGGCGAAGCGCACGGGCTCTTCCAGATGGCGTGCCCAGTGGTCGGCGTCCGGGCGCAGCGACCCGTCGAAGAGGCGACCGTCGGTGTCGCCGACGAAGGGGATGCGGGGCGCCGCGAACTCGACGGTGCGCGCGACGTCGAGAAAGGCGGCACGGGCCGGGGCCATCAGCGGGGAGTGGAAGGCGTACTCCGACGGCAGGTTGCGGGTGACCACGTCGCGGGCGGCGAACGCGCGCCGGGCGGCGTCCACTCCGGCCGCCGTGCCGGAGACCACGACGTTGCTCTCGCCGTTGACGCAGGCGACGACGGCACCGGCCGCGTCCACGTCCGGACCGGCCAGGACCTCCCGCACGGTCTCCTCGGCCGCGAGCACGACCAGCATCCGGCCCTCGTCGCACCGCTCTTCGACGAGCCGGCCGCGTTCGGCGGCCAGCCGCAGGCCGTCCTCGGGGCCGAAGACGCCCGCCACGCACGCCGCGGCGAGTGAGCCGACGCTGTGGCCCAGCACGTACGCCGGTTCCACGCCCCGGGAGCGCCACAGTGCGGCGAGTGCGTACCCGACCGCGAAGAGGACGGGCTGCGTGTAGCGGGTCCGTGCGAGCAGGTCCGCGTCGGCGGACTCCGCCGGCAGCAGCGAGGTGATGGTGCGTCCGAGGTGCGCCCCGGCGATCTCGTCGCACTCCTCCAGGGCGCGGCGGAAGGCGGGGGAGGTCTCGAGGAGCCGTCGCCCCATCCCGGGGTACTGGGTGCCCTGGCCGCCGAACAGGAAGGCCACGCCGCCCGCAGGGGTGCCGCCCGCGGTGACGGAGGCGATCGGGGCGAGGGTCTGTCCGCTGCGCGTGCCCGTGGCACGCCCCGTGGCCAGCCACTGCTCCGCGCGGGCCGCGGCTTCCTCCGCGTCCGCGGCGGCGACCGCGAAGCGGTGCGCGAAGTGGGTGCGGCCGCTGCCCGCCGTGTGGCAGACGTCGTCCCACGCCGGACCCTCCGGGTCCCGGAGCACCCGCGCGTACCGGTCGACCAGGGTGTGCAGCGCCTCCGGAGTGCGGGCGCTCAGCGTCAGCACGTCCGTCCGCCGCAGGCCGGTCGCGTCGGCGCCCTCGCCGCCCGCCTCGCCGCCCGGTCCGGCGGCACCGTCGGCGTCCTCCGGCGCCTCCGTGACGACGACGTGGGCGTTGGTGCCGCCGAAGCCGAACGAACTGACGCCCGCCGCACGCGGCGTGGCCCCTTCGGGCCACGGCGTCGCGACGGTCGGGATGCGCAGGACGCCGTCGGTGTCGATGCGCGGGTTGGGCGTCCTCAGGTGCAGGTGCGGCGGGATCACGCCGTGCCGCAGGGCCAGCACGGTCTTGATCAGTCCGGCCATTCCGGCGGCGGACTCGGCGTGGCCGATGTTCGTCTTGACCGAGCCCGTCAGCAGCGGGTCGTCCGGTCGGCGGCCTTCTGCGAGCACGGCGCTCAGGGCGCGGGTCTCCACCGGGTCCCCGAGCGGGGTACCGGTCCCGTGCGCCTCCACGTAGCCGATGCGGGCGGGCTGGATTCCCGCGTCCCGCAACGCGTCCCGGACCACGCGACGTTGCGCCTCGCCGCTCGGCGCGGTCAGGCCGTTGCTGCGGCCGTCCTGGTTCACGGCGGTCCCGCGGATCACCGCCAGCACCGGGTCGCCGTCCCGGAGCGCGTCGGTCAGGCGCTTGAGGACGACGACGCCGCACCCCTCGGCCCGCACGTAGCCGTCGGCGGCGGCGTCGAACGTCTTGCACCGTCCGTCTCCGGCCATCATCCCTGCCATCGTGAAGATCTCGGTGGTGTCGGGGGCCAGGATCAGGTTGACGCCGCCGGCGACCGCCGTGCCGCACTCGCCGGAACGCAGGCTCCGGCACGCCAGGTGCACGGCCACCAGGGAGGAGGAGCAGGCGGTGTCGACGGCCATGCTCGGTCCGCCGAGGTCGAGGAGGTACGAGAGCCGGTTGGCCGCCATGGTGAGCGACTGGCCGCTGCCGCTGTACGGGCCGAGTGCGGCGCCCGTGCCGCCCTGGAGGCGGCCGTAGTCGCTGGCGCTGATGCCGACGAACACGCCGGTCGTGCTGCCGGCGAGCGAGCGCGGCGGGATGCCGGCGTCCTCCAGCGCCTCCCAGGCGGTCTCCAGCAGCAGACGCTGCTGAGGATCGACGTAGGCGGCCTCGCGGCCGGACAGCGAGAAGAACTCCGCGTCGAATCCCGCCACGTCGTCGAGCAGCCCCAGCGGGCCGTGGTCGCCGAGCAGTTCACGCCGGGCCCCCGGGGCCGACACCAGGTCGTCCCCCGCGATCAGGTGCCGCCACAGGGCGGCCGGCCCGTCGGAGCCGGGGAAGCGGCACCCCATTCCGATCACCGCCACGGCGCCGGCCTCGTGCCGGGACGTGGCCTCCTCCACGGCCGGGGGGTCGGTTTTCGGCCCGGACGGCGGGTGCGGAGCGGCGGCAGCGGACGGCGCGCTCGCGAGGTGGGTGCCGAGCGCCTGCGGGGTGGGGTGTTCCCACATCAGGGCGGGGGAAAGGTCCTGCGAGAGGTGCGTCTGCAGGTCGCCGAGCAGGGCGACGGCGTCCCGCGAGGAGAGGCCGCAGTCGGCGAACGGCGTGGTCGGGTCCACCGACTCCGGGGGGAGCCCGGCGCGTTCGGCGACGCTCCGGGCGATCCAGCCCACCAGGGCGGACGGATCCTCGGCCCGCGCGCCCGGCACAGTGGTGCTCACCGGCATGTACTCCCCCTCCGGCCGCCCCCCGGCGACGTTGCGGGAAGTAAACCGGCGCCCCGCTAGGGGAACGACCAGACGCTGGCGTGATTCAGCCCTTGACGGCGCCACCGAGGGTGAATCCGCCGCCGAGTCGGCGGGAGATCAGCACGTACAGCAGGATGACCGGCGTCGAGTACAGCACGGAGAAGGCGGCGAGCTGCCCGAACGCGACCGCGCCGTAGTTGCCGAAGAAGGTGAAGAGGGTGACCGACGCGGGCAGTTTCGCCGGGTCGACGAGCAGCATGAAGGGGACGAAGAAGTTGCCCCACATCATGATGAACGAGTAGACGGTCACGACGCCGAGCCCCGGGCCCATCAGCGGCAGGACGACGCGCAGCAGGGACTGGCGCCAGCTCGCGCCGTCCGTCCAAGCCGCCTCCTCCAGCACCACCGGCACGCCGTCCATGAAGTTCTTCATCAGGAAGACGGCGAACGGCAGTTGGGAGGTGGCGAGGAACAGCGCGGTGCCGTAGCGGGTGTCGATCAGGTCGATCTGGACGAAGAGGCCGTAGACCGGGACCATGACGGCCGTGATCGGCAGGCAGGTGCTGAACAGGATGGTCAGCAGGTACGGCCGGCTGAAGCGGGACCGGAAACGGGACAGCGGGTAGGCGGCCAGCGCCGCGCACACCATGGTGATCAGGGTGGCGCCGCCGCAGATCAGCAGACTGTTGAGCATCGGCTGGAAGGTGATCTCCTCGGTGAGCACCGCGGAGAAGTTGTCCAGCGTGGGGTCCCCGGGCGGCGCGACGCGCAGCGTCGCCTCGGTGTCCAGGGAGGCGAAGGCCAGCCACAGCAGGGGCACCACGAAGGCGGCGGCGACCGCGAGCAGGCCGAGGTCGGCGGCGAGCCGCTGCCGGCGGCGCCGGCTGAGCAGCACCGAGGGCCGCAGGGACAGGCCGGGCCGGAGCCGGGTGCGCAGGTCGCGGTCCAGGTGCGGGCGCGGCAGGTCCAGCGAGTCGGGCGTCGGCTTCGGCGCGGCGTGCGTGGTGGAGGCGGAGTCGGCGCCGGGCGGCACCTCCCGGGGCACGGTGGGCGGCACCGGCTACACCTCCTCGCGCAGCAGGCGCAGGTAGACGACGGAGAACAGCGCGCCCACGAGGAGCAGCAGCAGGGCGACGGCCGTGCCGTAGCCGATGAGCGCCTTGTTGAACGCGGTGTCGTACATGAACACCGGCAGGGTGGTGCTGCGCTGCCCGGGGCCGCCGCGGGTCATCGCCCAGATCAGCCCGAAGACGGACAGCGTCTGGAGGGTGTTGAGCATCAGGTTGGTGCCGATGGAGCGGCGGATCATCGGCAGCGTGATGTGCCACATCCGCTGCCATCCGCTCGCGCCGTCCACCTCCGCCGACTCGGTCACCTCGTGCGGCACGTCGGACAGCGCCGCGGAGTAGACGAGCATGGAGAAGGCGGTGCCCCGCCACACGTTGGCGAACGACACCGCGAGGATCGGCAGCGTGAACAGCCAGTTCTGCTCGGGGAGCTGGAGCCAGGCGAGCACGTCGTTGAGGGTGCCGCGGCTGCTGAAGAAGGTGTAGAGCAGGAAGCCGGCGACGATCTCCGGCAGCACCCAGGCGCAGATGACGACCGCCCCGGTGAGCGACCGTACGAGGCGGCTCGCGCGCCGCATCAGCGCGGCCAGCGCCAGGCCCAGGGTGTTCTGCCCGAGGATCGCGGAGACCACGGTGAACACCAGGGTGAGTACCACGGCGTTCAGGAAGTCGGGGTCGGCGAACGCGCGGCGGAAGTTCTCCAGGCCGACGAACGACGCGGACGCCTGCCCGGTGAGCTGCGTGTCGGTGAAGGCGATCCAGCAGCAGTAGCCGATCGGCCCGGCGAGGAACAGCAGCAGCATGGCGGTGGCCGGGGCGACCGGCAGCCATCGCAGGCCCCGCGGCCCGCGCCCGGCCGGGTCGTGCGCCGCCGTGTCCCGGCGCCGCGGCGGACGGACGGGCCCGTCGGCGGTCTTCGCGACGCTCACCGCTGGACGACCGCCCCGTCGGTGAGGGTGCGCAGCTCCTCGTCGTACGTCTTCGCCGCCTCCCGGGGCGAGGCGTCGCCGGTCGTCACCTTCTCCATGGCCTCCGTGAGCGCGCCGGAGACGCGCGGGTACACGGGCAGCGCGGGCCGGTAGTGCGTCACCTCGACCAGGTCGGTGAAGAACTCGATGCCGGGCATGGACTTCCGGTACTCGGGGTGCTGCGCCACGTCCTCCCGGACGGCGATCTGGGCGCCGCGGATGCACCACTCGCGGGCGTTCTCCGGGGTCTGGAGGGTCTCGATCAGCTTCCAGGCGAGGTCGTGGTTGCCGGAGTTCTCCGGGATGGACCACGTCCAGCCGCCGGACATGCTGACGCTGCCCGGCTGCTGCCCGTCCTGCGTCGGCATCGGCGCCATGCCCATCGTCCCGGACCAGTCCGGCCAGGGGCGGCCGCCGGTGTCGAGCCACTGGTTGCCGAGCCAGGAGCCGTCCAGCGCGATGGCCAGGTCTCCCTCGGGCAGCAGTTCGGTGGGCACCCGGGTCTGGATGTTGGGGGACAGGGCGTCGGACACGTCGGGGCCGAGGCCGTCCGCGTACACGGTGTCGATGAACTCCAGGCTGTCCACGAAGCCCTGACTGCCGGTCACCCACTTCTCGGACTGCGGGTCGTACAGCGGGTCGCGGCCGGTGCCGTACAGCAGCATCTCGAAGCCCTGCATGGCCGCGGCCTCACCGGCGGCCTTGCCGGTGAAGACGTTGAGCGGGATGACGCCAGGCACCTCGCGGTCGATCGTGCGCGCGGCCTGGAGCACGTCGTCCCAGGTCTGCGGCTTCCAGTCCTCCGGGAGCCCGGCCTTCGCGAAGATCTCCCGGTTGAACCACAGCGCGCGGGTGTCGGTGCCGTCGGGCACGCCGTAGGTCTTGCCGTTGCGGGCCTTGGCGGCGGTCTTCGCCGAGTCCTCGAAGCGGTCCCAGTACTTCCACTTCTTCAGGTAGGGGTCGAGCGGGAGGAGGTAGCCGCTCTCGATGTCGGAGTTGATGAGGAAGGTGTCCTCGTAGACCAGGTCCGGCGCGGTCTGCGGGGAGCGCATCATCTGCTGGATCTTGGTGTAGTAGTCCTGCTGGGACGCCTGGATCGGCACCAGCTCGACCGTCTTGCCCGGGTGGGCCTTCTCGAACTGCTTCGCGACGTACTCGACGTAGTCGTCCCGCACCGTCACCTTGTTGTTGGTGTCCTTGGGGAACGCGACCTGAAGCGTGTTCGGGTCGTCGCCGGAGTCGCCGCCGCAGGCGGTGAGCGTGCCCGCGGCGAGGACCGCGGCGACGGTGAGCATCAGCGGAGCGGTGGGGCGCACGAGCATGACCTCCTCGGCCACGGCCGTGGCGGGCCACCGGTGGTCCGCCGTCGGCCTCGTGGTCTGCTGCCCGGGACCGTACGGCCGTCACCGTCCAAGGTCAATATCGCGTGAGCCAGCGGTAACAGAACTCCGGGCGGCCCACCTGCCCGTACTGCGGCCGCCGTTCGGCCCGCCCGGCGGTCACCAGGTGCTCCAGGTAGCGGCGGGCGGTGATGCGGTTGACGCCCACCTGCTCGGCGGCGGCCGCCGCCGTCAGGCCGTCCTCCCCGGCGTCCCGCAGGGCCGCGGTGACGGTCTCCAGGGTGGCGGCGGCCAGTCCCTTGGGCAGCGTGGCGGGTTGCGGCGCGCGCAGCGCGGACAGTGCCCGGTCCACCTCGGCCTGGCTGCCCGCCTCTCCGCCGCCCCCGTCGCCGCCGGTGCTCTGCCGGAACTCGGCGTACTGGCGCAGCCGGTCGCGCAGGGTGGGGAAGGTGAACGGCTTCAGCACGTGCTGCACCACGCCGAGGACGACGCCCTCCCGCACGACGGTGAGGTCGCGTGCGGAGGTCACGGCGAACACGTCGACGGAGTGTCCCGCTCCGCGCAACGCGCGCAGCAGCGCCAGGCCGTGTCCGTCGGGCAGGTACAGGTCGAGCAGGATCAGGTCGACGGGGGTGCGGTCCAGCGTGCGTGCCGCTTCCGCGCGGGTGTGCGCGACGCCCGCGACCTCGAAGCCGGGCACCCGCGCGACGTAGGTCGCGTGCGCGTCGGCGGCCACGGGGTCGTCCTCGACGACGAGCACGCGGATCGCCTGCGGCGGGCCGGTCGCGCCGTCCGGTGTTCTGCCGGGGGGCTTCACCGGCCGCCTCCGGTGCGGGCGGCGTCGCCGGTGCGGGGGCGCGGCGGGGCCGCCGTCCGCGGTGCGGCCCGGCCGAGGGGGAGGACCACGGTGAACTCGGCGCCGCCGCCGGGGGCTTCGGCGAGCGTCACGTCGCCGCCGTGGCGGCGGGCGGTCTGCCGGACGAGGGCCAGGCCGAGGCCGCGGCCCCGGCCGCCGGGGTCGCCCTTGGTGGACCAGCCCCGGTGGAAGACCGCGTCGGCGTCCGCCGGGTCGATGCCGTGGCCGGAGTCGGCGACGCGGACGAGCAGTTCGCGCGCGCGGTCCGTGCCGTCCTCCCGTACCCGCACGGTCACCGTGACCCGTGCCGGGGCGGAGGTCGTGCCCCGGCCCCTCCCCCTGGGCCCTGCGGCCCGGGAGGTCCCCGCGACGTGCTCCGTCGTGTCGGGGGGCGCCCCCGCGCCCCCGGTACGGGTGCCGCCGGCGCCCTCAGCTGCCGCGGGTGCGCCCGCCGGGCGCGGGGCGGGGCGGAGGAGGCCGGGCGCGTCCGGCCCGTCGGACCCGTCCGGCGCGGCGCCGTCGGCCACGCGGGCGGAGGCGTCCACCGCGTTGTCGATGAGGTTGCCGACGACGGTCACCAGGTCGCGGGACGGAAGCTCGGGCGGGACGAGACCGTCGTCGATGCGGCTGTCCGGCGTGAGCGTCAGCTCGACACCCCGCTCGTTGGCCTGCGCCGCCTTGCCCAGCAGCAACGCCGCCAGCACCGGTTCCGCGACGGCGGCCACCACCTGGTCGGTGAGCGCCTGCGCCAGCTCCAGCTCCTCGGTGGCGAACTCCATCGCCTCCTCCGCCCGGTCCAGTTCGATCAGCGACACCACGGTGTGCAGCCGGTTGGCGGCCTCGTGCGCCTGGGAGCGCAGCGCCTCGGCGAGACCCCGCGCGGAGTCCAGTTCGCCGGTGAGCGTCTGGAGTTCGGTGTGGTCCCGCAGGGTGACGACGGTGCCGCGCCGTTCACCACCCGTGACGGGCGAGGTGTTGACGACCACGACCCGGTCGTCCGTCAGGTGCACCTCGTCCACGCGTGGCTCGGAGGCCAGCAGTGCACCGGTCAGCGACGGCGGCAGGCCCAGGTCGGCGACGTACCGGCCCACCGTCGCGTCGTCGCTCGCCGCCGCGTCGCCGCCCGCCGGGGCGTGCAGTCCGAGCAGCGCGCGGGCGCCGTCGTTGATCAGGGCGATGCGGCGCTGTCCGTCGAGCATCACCAGCCCCTCGCGCACCGCGTGCAGCGTCGCCTCGTGGTAGTCGTGCATCCGGCTCAGCTCGGTGGCGTTCATGCCGTGCGTGTGCCGGCGCAGTCGCGCGTTGACCCAGTAGGTGCCGACCCCGCCGAGGGTCAGCGCCAGGCCGGCCACCCCGAGCAGGGCGGTGACCTGCTCGGCGACCTGCGCGCTGATCCGCTCCACCGCTATGCCCGCGCTGACCAGGCCGACGATGCGGCCGTCGTCCCGGACGGGGGTGACCACCCGCACCGAGGGGCCGAGCGTGCCGGTGTAGGTCTCGTGGAAGGTGCGGCCCTCCAGCGCGGGGCCGCGGTGGCCGACGAAGGTGCCGCCGATGCGCTCCGGGTTCGGGTGCGTCCACCGGGTGCCCTCGGGGTCCATGATGGTGATGAAGGTCACTCCGGTGTCCTGCCGTACGCGTTCGGCGTACGGCTGGAGGGTCCGCGTGGGATGCTCCGTACGGATCGCCTTCCGCACGGAGGGGGAGTCGGCCACCGCCAGGGCCGTGGCCGTGGCCTGTTGCCGGGCGGACTCCCGCGCCTGTCCGCGGTCCTGGACGTAGGCGTAGACCGCGCACCCCGCGACCAGCAGGGCGACCAGCACGACCTGCATCGCGAAGAGCTGGCCCGCCAGGCTGCGGGGTCGGGGGACGCGCATACCGGCCAGTGTGCACGGCGGCGGCCGGACGGCGCATGCACCGTGACGCGGCCCCCGGGCGCGCGAGCCGCGGCGACGCCGCCGTACGAGGGCCTTCCCCGCCGTCTCCCCGCCGTTTCCGTGCACGTAATGCACGTAACCGTGACCTGCACCACTCCGGGGGTGCATATTCGCCGGGATTCCGACAGCCGCTCACCCCCCCCCGAGGAGTCGACGTGCCAGGCCAGACGCCGCCGTCCGAGACCCCGCCGCAGGGCTCCGCCGCCCCGGCGACGCAGAAGCCCGCAGCCAAGCGGGACCGTACGCACTACCTCTACATCGCCGTGATCGTCGCGGTGCTGGCCGGCATCCTCCTCGGCTTCGTCGCGCCCGGCGTGGCCGTGGAGCTCAAGCCGCTGGGCTCCGGCTTCGTCGACCTGATCAAGATGATGATCTCCCCGGTCATCTTCTGCACGATCGTCCTCGGCGTCGGGTCGGTCCGGAAGGCCGCCAAGGTCGGCGCCGTCGGCGGTCTGGCGCTGGGCTACTTCCTCGCGATGTCGACCGTCGCGCTGGCCATCGGCCTGGTCGTCGGCAACGTCCTGGACCCGGGCAGCGGCCTGAACCTGACCGAGGAGGCCGCGAAGGCCGGCGCCGCCGAGGCGGAGGGCGGCAGCGGCGGCACCGTCGAGTTCCTGCTCGGCGTCATCCCCACCACCCTGATCTCCGCGCTGACCGGGGGCGAGGTCCTCCAGGCGCTGCTGGTCGCCCTGCTGGTCGGCTTCGCCCTCCAGGCGATGGGCTCCTCCGGCGAACCGATCCTGCGCGGCATCGGCCACCTGCAGCGGCTGGTCTTCCGCGTGCTGTGGATGATCATGTGGCTCGCCCCGGTGGGCGCCTTCGGCGCGATCGCCGCGGTGGTCGGGGAGACCGGCCTGGACGCGCTGAAGTCCCTCGCGGTCATCATGATCGGCTTCTACGTCACCTGCGCGCTGTTCGTCTTCGTCGTGCTGGGCCTGATCCTGCGGATGGTGGCGGGCGTCAACATCTTCTCCCTCCTGAAGTACCTGGGCCGGGAGTTCCTGCTGATCCTCTCGACGTCCTCCTCGGAGTCGGCGCTGCCCCGGCTGATCGCGAAGATGGAGCACCTCGGAGTCAGCCGCCCGGTCGTCGGCATCACCGTCCCCACCGGCTACTCCTTCAACCTGGACGGCACGGCCATCTACCTGACCATGGCGTCCCTCTTCGTCGCTGAGGCCACCGGCAACCCGCTGTCCCTCGGCGAGCAGATCTCGCTGCTGGTGTTCATGATCATCGCCTCCAAGGGGGCGGCGGGCGTCACCGGCGCCGGCCTGGCCACCCTCGCCGGCGGCCTGCAGTCGCACCGCCCCGACCTGGTGGACGGCGTCGGCCTGATCGTCGGCATCGACCGCTTCATGAGCGAGTGCCGCGCGCTGACCAACTTCGCCGGCAACGCGGTGGCCACGGTGCTGGTGGGCACCTGGACCAAGGAGATCGACAAGGAGCAGGCCGCGGCCGTCCTCGCCGGGCACCGGCCCTTCGACGAGGCGCAGATGGAGGCGTCGCACGGCCACGACGTCCCGCCGGACGACTCGGCGGACGCGTCCACCCCGCCGCCCTCCCTCGACAAGGAGCCGGCAGGCGCCCGCTGACCCGGGCATCCCCGCGGATGGTGCGACGGGCCCCTCTCCCACGGCGGAAAGCCGTGGGAGAGGGGCCCGTCCGCGCGACCATGGCCCTACGCACCTTCCGGAAGGGGAGACACTCATGGCGCCGTACGACGTCAAGCGGGCCCAGAAGGAGCTCTACGCGCCCCGGAACACCCGATGGGCCCTCGTGGACGTTCCGGAGCAGCAGTTCGTCGCCGTCGACGGAGCCGGGGACCCGAACACCGCGCCCGCCTACGCCGAGGCGGTCGGCGCGCTCTACGCCGTCGCCTACACCCTCAAGTTCGCCGCCAGAGCCACGGAGGGCGGCGATTTCGTCGTCGCTCCGCTGGAGGGGCTGTGGTGGTCGGACCGGCTCGACGCCTTCACCCGCCGGGACAAGGACGCCTGGCAGTGGACCATGCTGATCAGCATGCCCTCCTGGATCACCGAGGACCGCGTCGAAGAGGCCCGGCACAGCGCGCTGACCAAGAAGAAGCTGCCCGCGATCTCCCGGCTCCGGCACCTGACCCTGCACGAGGGGCTGAGCGCCCAGGTGCTGCACATCGGCTCCTACGACGACGAGACCCCCGTGATGGAGGAGCTGCACGGGACCTACCTCGCCGACCACGGACTGCGGGCCACGGCCCGGCATCACGAGGTCTACCTCGGTGATCCCCGCCGGACCGCCCCCGAGAAGCTGCGGACCGTCCTGCGCCAGCCGGTGGAACGCGTGGACGGTTAGGCCCTGGCCGCGGCGCGCCCGCCCCGGTGCGCCGGCGTTGTCAGAGGGCGGTGCGAGACTCGGCCCATGACCAGCGACACCGGCGTACCGGCCGGCCAGGAGAAGGCGGACCTCCGGCGCTATCTGCAGGCGGCCCGCGAAGCCGTGCTGTGGAAGCTGGAGGGGCTCTCGGAGTACGACGTCCGCCGGCCGTTGACGCCCACCGGCACCAACCTGCTGGGCCTCGTCAAGCACCTGGCGGGCGTGGAGCTGGGCTACTTCGGGGAGACCTTCGGGCGTCCGCCCGAGGACCCGCCGCCGTGGCTCTCGGACCTCTCCGACCCCAACCAGGACATGTGGGCCGGTCTCGACGAGACGCGTGACTCCGTCATCGCCCTCTACCACCGGGCCTGGGAGCACACCGACGCGACGGTCGCCGCGCTGCCGCTGAACGCGACCGGCCGCGTCCCGTGGTGGCCGGAGGACAGGGCGGAGGTCTCCCTGCACCGCGTCCTCGTCCACGTCATCGCCGACTCCCAGCGCCACGCCGGCCAGGCCGACATCCTGCGCGAGCAGCTCGACGGCGCGGTCGGCATGCGCAAGGGCAACGACAACATGCCGCCCGGCGACGCCGACTGGTGGCGGGACTACCGCGCCCGGCTGGAGGCCACCGCACAGCGCGCCGCCGACCGGAAGCACTGACTCCGGTCGGCGGCACGGGATGGAGCGGGGGGAAGGGGCGGCTCAGCCGGGGCGCAGCCAGAGCGTGGCCAGCGGCGGCAGCGTGAGCGTGAGGGACACGGCGTGGCCGTGCGCCGCGACGGGCTCGGGGGTGAGCAGCCCGGAGTTGTGGATGCCGGAGCCCCCGAAATCGAGGGCGTCGGTGTTCAGCGTCTCCGTCCACGTGCCCTCCGGGGTCGGGGGGACCCCGATGCGGAAGTCCTTCCGCACCACCGGCGACATGTGGGACACGACGGCCAGCGGGCGCCCCGCCGCGTCGTACCGGAGGAACGCGAAGACGTTGTCCTCCCGTGCGCCGCCGTCGATCCACGCGAAGCCGCCCGGGTCGGTGTCGCGCTGCCACAGCGCGGGCGTCTCCGCGTAGCGCCCGTTCAGCTCGCGCACCAGGTCGCGCACTCCCCGGTGGTCGGGCTCCGCCTCGTACGCCGGGTCCAGCAGCCACCAGTCCGGGCCGGCGGCCTCCGACCACTCGGCGCCCTGCGCGAACTCCTGTCCCATGAACAGCAGTTGCTTGCCGGGATGCCCCCACATGAAGCCGAGGTAGGCGCGGTGGTTGGCGCGGCGCTGCCACCAGTCGCCGGGCATCTTGGACACCAGCGCCTGTTTGCCGTGCACGACCTCGTCGTGCGAGATGGGCAGCACGTAGTTCTCCGAGTAGGCGTAGACCATGGAGAACGTCATGTCGTCATGGTGGTGGCGCCGGTGCACCGGGTCCTTGGACATGTAGACCAGCGAGTCGTGCATCCAGCCCATGTTCCACTTGAAGCCGAAGCCGAGCCCGTCGTGATGGGTGGCGCGGGTGACACCGTCCCAGGCGGTGGACTCCTCGGCCATGGTGAGGACGCCCGGGCAGCGCCGGTACAGCGTCGCGTTCATCTCCTGGAGGAACGCCACCGCGTCCAGGTTCTCGCGCCCGCCGTACGCGTTCGGCGACCACCGGCCGTCCTCGCGCGAGTAGTCGAGGTAGAGCATGGAGGCGACGGCGTCGACCCGGAGCCCGTCGATGTGGAACTCCTCGCACCAGTACAGCGCGTTGGCCACCAGGAAGTTGCGGACCTCCCGGCGCCCGTAGTCGAACTCCAGCGTTCCCCAGTCCGGGTGTTCGGCCCGGGCGGGATCGGCCGGCTCGTACAGGGGCGTGCCGTCGAAGCGGGCGAGCGCCCAGTCGTCCTTGGGGAAGTGCGCGGCCACCCAGTCCATCAGCACGCCGATGCCGGCCGCGTGCAGTGCGTCGACCAGATGCCGGAAGTCGTCCGGGGTGCCCAGCCGCGCCGTCGGCGCGTAGAAGCCGGTCACCTGGTAACCCCACGAGCCGCCGAAGGGGTGCTCGGCGGCGGGCATGAACTCCACGTGCGTGAAGCCGAGGTCCTTGACGTAGGCGGGGAGCTGTTCGGCCAGCTCCCGGTAGGTCAGTCCCGGGCGCCAGGACGGCAGGTGCACCTCGTAGACGGACAGCGGCGAGGCGTGCCACTCCCGGCCCGCCCGCCGCTCCATCCATGCCGCGTCCCGCCACTCGTGCTGCGAGGCGGTGACCACGGACGCGGTCGCGGGCGGGCACTCGGTGCGCCGCGCCATCGGGTCGGCGCGCAGCGAGCGGTGGCCGTCCGGGCCCGTGATCTCGAACTTGTACAGCGCGCCCTCGCCGAGTCCCGGCACGAACAGCTCCCACACGCCGCTGGAGCCGAGCGAACGCATCGGGTACTGCGCCCCGTCCCAGTAGGTGAAGTCCCCCGCGAGCCGCACCCCCTGCGCGTTCGGCGCCCACACGGTGAACCGGGTGCCCGTGACGCCGTCGTGCGTCAGGGGGTGGGCGCCGAGGGCGCGCCACAGCTCCTCGTGGCGGCCCTCCGAGAAGAGGTGCAGGTCCAGTGCGCCGAGTGAGGGCAGGAAGCGGTACGGGTCCTCGACCCGCACCTCCCGGTCCGGCCCGCCGGCATCCCCGGAGGGGTAGCGGACGGTGAGTGCGTAGGAGGGGATCTCCGCCACCGGCAGCAGCCCGGCGAACAGGCCGTCGCCCTCGTGGTGCAGCTCCGCGCACAGGCCCTCAGCGACGACGGTGACGCTGCGCGCGCAGGGCCGGAGGGTCCTCAGGACCACGCCGCCGGGGCCGGGGTGGGCGCCGAGGAGGGCGTGCGGGTCGTGGTGGCGGCCCTCCAGCAGCCGCCGCCGGTCCGCCTCCCCGAGCGGCTCGGGGACCCGCACGCCGTGTGCGCTCCGCGCGGTGCGGGGTGAGCCGACGGGCCCCGTGGCCACGCCCTGCGCCGACGGATCGGTGGCGGGCGGCTCCGTGGCCGCCGTCTGCGCCGCGGGCGTCGTGTGCCGCACGACGTCCGGTGCGGTGTGCCCCGACGCCTCCGGGCGGTCGCCGCGGGTGGTCGCCTCGGCGGCAGCCGGACCCGCGGCGAAGAGCGAGCCCTGACCGGACACGCCGTGCCGCGCCGCCTCGTGCGCGGGCCCGCCGCGCGGCGGTTCGCACTCGGTCGAGGGCAGCAGGAAGGCCGCTGTGGAGGTGCCGGCGGACGGCCGGCCACCGCTGGCCGTGACGTGGGCGGGCTCGCGGCCCGCCTGACGCCGGGCGTCGGCCTCCGTCGCCGGGGTGCCCGCGTCGCCGCCGCGCGGGGGCGGCCCGTGGCGGCCGGGCGTGGTGTCGGCCGGGTCGTCGGGATGGAAGCTCACGGATCGTCCTCCGATACGGGGTGGGTGCTGGTGCGTGCGACGGGAATCGATGCGGTGGGAACGTCGCCCCAGCCCCCTGCCGTCCCGCCCTGCCGGGGCGTGCGGGGTCCGGACGCGCCCCGGTCCCCGCGTCGGCGCCTCCGACGCGGTGCCGCCTCGCCACGGACCGGTCCGAGCCGCACGGCGGCTCGCTCACCGGTGGTCGGCGGGCGTGGCGGCGAGGCGGCGGACGGCGGACATGGGGACGGGTAGCCAGGCGGGCCGGTGCCGCGCCTCGTACAGCACCTCGTAGACCGCCTTGTCGGTCTCGAAGGCGCGCAGCAGCGCCGCGTCCTCGCGCGGGTCCGTACCGGAGACCGCGGCGTAGCCCTCGCAGTAGGCGGCGCGGTTGGCGGCGGCCCAGTCCTGGGCCCAGCCGTCGTCGCAGGTGGCGCGGGAGCCGCGCGGGTGGCAGGCCGCGTAGTCGAAGGACCGCAGCATCCCGGCGACGTCCCGGACGACGGGCTGCGCGCGCCGCCGTTCCGCGAGGGGGCGGGCGGGCTCGCCCTCGAAGTCGATCAGCGTCCACCGGCCGTCGGCCGGGGTGTGCAGGGCCTGCCCGAGGTGGAGGTCGCCGTGGATGCGCTGGGCGAGCCGGGTCTGGCCGCGGCGGGCCAGGTCGGTGAGGGCGCTGTACGCCTCCCGCAGCCCGTCGCGGTACGGGCGCAGCGCCGTCACGGCGCCGACAGCGTGGTTCAGTCGTTCGGTCATCGACTCCGCCAGGCGCAGGAGTTGCGGCCGTCGCAGGACGGTGGTGGGCAGGGCCGAGGCCAGCCCGGCGTGCACCTCGGCGGTCGCCCGGCCGAGGCCGTGGGCGGCGCCGGTGAAGTCGGCGCGGGCGGCGAGGGTCCGGAGCGCGAGCTGCCAGCCGTCGCCGCTGCCGGGCAGGAACGGCTGGAGCACGCCCAGCGTCAGACCCGGGCTGCGCCCGGTCTCCGGCTCGGCCTCGAACCAGGCGGTCGGCGCCGGCACCCGGTCGCAGCCGTGGCGGGCGAGCGCGAGCGGTAGCTCCAGGTCGGGGTTGACGCCGTGCCCGACGCGGCGGAACAGCTTGAGGATGTGCGAGGAGCCGTACACGACCGAGGAGTTGGACTGTTCGGCGGCCAGCAGCCGGGCGGGCAGGTCGGTGGGGATCACGGCGCCGGAGGCTCCGTGGGTGAACCGCAGCGGGCCCAGCCGCCCGGGGCTGCGCAGCCGTTCCAGCAGGACGCCGGCGAGGCGGGGGTCGTGCAGCGCCTCGTAGACGGTACGGCCGCGCAGCGGGCCGGCGGCGGGGGTGCCGATGTGGGCCGGCGCGAGGTCGGGCGGCAGTACCGCCCGTACGCCGAGGAGGAGTTGGTAGCAGTCGACGGTCCGGTCGGCGGCGGACGGGCCGCTGCGGGTGCGGACCAGCAGGTGCAGCAGGCCGGCGGGTGCAGGATCGATTCCGCCGTCGGCGTTCGGGGTGGTGCCTTCGGGGCCGGGAACGGGCAGGAGTTCCGTGGCCGAGACGAGGGCGAGGTCGCCCAGCGGACGGCCCTTGCCGGCGAACCAGCGCTGGCGTGGCAGCCATTCGGCGAGCAGGGGGGTCAGCGACCGCAGCAGGGCGGTGCCCCGCTCACGCGGCGCGGCCGGGGTGGCCGCGGGGGCGGCGAGAGGCAGGGATCTTTCCGACATGACCGTCCTTTCCCCGGTGCACGAAAGGTACGCCGAGTGTCCCGGATTGCCGTCTGGGCGGTTCGGAGGTGCCGGGCCGTGTCGCGGGTGCGTGTCCGGCAAGCGGGTGAAGCCGGCGCCCCTGCCCGCCCGGCGCGCGGGGGCACCGCGCGGGCAGGGGGAAGGGGCGTCACGCCGGCGCGGAAGCCCCGTGCGCCCGTGCCTCGGCCTCCCGGTCGGCGCGTGCCGACTTCTCCGCCTGGGTGGGCTGCTCCGTCTCCGCGGCGGCGGGCGTCCGCTTGTGCAGCCGGAACCAGTAGAAGCCGTGCCCGGCCAGCGTCAGGAGGTACGGCCACTCGCCGATCGGCGGGAACTTCACGCCCCCGACCAGCTCCACCGGCAGCCGCCCGTTGAACGCCTGGAGGTCCAGTTCGGTGGGCTGCGCGAAGCGGGAGAAGTTGTGCACGCACATCACGAGGTCGTCCTCGTACTCCCGGAGGAAGGCGAGCACGGCCGGGTTGGTGGAGGGCAGTTCGGTGTAGGTGCCGAGGCCGAAGGCCGGGTTCTGCTTGCGGATCTCCACCATCCGCCGCGTCCAGTGCAGCAGGGAGGACGGCGAGCTCATGGCCGCCTCGACGTTGGTGACCTGGTAGCCGTGCACCGGGTCCATGATCGCGGGCAGGAACAGCCGGCCGGGGTCGCAAGACGAGAAGCCCGCGTTGCGGTCCGGGGTCCACTGCATGGGGGTGCGGACGGCGTCGCGGTCGCCGAGCCAGATGTTGTCGCCCATGCCGATCTCGTCGCCGTAGTACAGGATCGGCGAGCCGGGCAGCGACAGCAGCAGGGCGGTGAACAGCTCGATCTGGTTGCGGTCGTTGTCCAGCAGCGGCGCGAGGCGGCGCCGGATGCCGATGTTGGCCCGCATCCGCGGGTCCTTGGCGTATTCGGCGTACATGTAGTCGCGTTCCTCGTCGGTGACCATCTCGAGCGTCAGCTCGTCGTGGTTGCGCAGGAAGACGCCCCACTGGCAGCCGGACGGGATCTGCGGCGTCTTCGCCAGGATCTCGGAGACGGGGTAGCGCGACTCGCGCCGGACCGCCATGAAGATGCGCGGCATGACGGGAAAGTGGAACGCCATGTGGCACTCGTCGCCGCCCTTGGCGTAGTCGCCGAAGTAGTCGACGACGTCCTCCGGCCACTGGTTGGCCTCGGCGAGCAGCACGGTGTCCGGGTAGTGCTCGTCGATCTCGGCGCGCACCCGCTTGAGGAAGGCGTGCGAGGCGGGCAGGTTCTCGCAGTTGGTGCCCTCCTCGGCGTACAGGTAGGGCACGGCGTCGAGCCGGAAGCCGTCGATCCCGAGATCCAGCCAGAACCGCAGCGCGGAGATCATCTCCTCCTGCACCTGCGGGTTCTCGTAGTTGAGGTCCGGCTGGTGGGAGAAGAACCGGTGCCAGTAGTACTGCTGACGCACCGGGTCGAAGGTCCAGTTGGACGCCTCGGTGTCGACGAAGATGATGCGGGCGTCCGCGTACTGCTTGTCGTCGTCGGCCCAGACGTAGTAGTCGCCGTAAGGGCCGTCGGGGTCGGTGCGGGAGTGCTGGAACCACGGATGCTGGTCGCTGGTGTGGTTCATCACCATGTCGATGATGACGCGGATGCCCCGGGCGTGCGCGTTGTCGACGAACTCCACGAAGTCGGCGAGGTCCCCGAACTCCGGCAGTACGGCCGTGTAGTCGGCGACGTCGTAGCCGCCGTCCCGCAGCGGGGAGGTGAAGAACGGCGGCAGCCAGATGCAGTCGATGCCGAGCCACTGCAGGTAGTCGAGCTTCGAGGTGAGGCCCTTGAGGTCGCCGACGCCGTCGCCGTTGCTGTCCTGGAAGGAGCGGACGAGGACTTCGTAGAAGACCGCGCGCTTGAACCACTCGGGGTCGCGGTCCTTCGCCGGGGTGTCCTCGAAGGTGTCGGGAACGGGCTCGTTGACGATCATGTGGCGGGTGACCCTCCGGTCGATGGGGACGGTCGCAGCGCGAAGACGTGCGCCGGCGCCGGGTCCTGGCCCGGTTCCAGACGCACGTAGTTCTCGCTGCCCCAGTGGTAGGTCTCCCCGGTGAGCTCGTCGCGCACCGGGAAGGTCCCGGCTCCGTCGCCGACCTGCGCGGACGGGAGGCCGAGAGCCGCCGTGTCCAACGACACCGTCGCCTCGTGGGTGTGGTGCGGATCGAGGTTGACCACGACGAGGACGGTGTCGGCGGGGGCGTTCTCGCGGCCGTGGCGGTGGCCGTGCGGCGAGCCGCCCGCGCGCTTCGAGAACGCGATCACGTGCGGGTTGTCCGTCTCGTGGAAGTGCAGCGAACGCAGCTGCTGGAGCGCCGGGTGGCGGCGGCGCAGCCGGTTGAGGGTGGTGATCAGCGGGGAGATGCTGCGGCCCGACCGCTCGGCGGCGTCCCAGTCGCGCGGACGCAGCTGGTACTTCTCCGAGTTCAGGTACTCCTCGCTGCCGTCCGCCGCCGGGGCGTTCTCGCACAGCTCGTAGCCGGCGTAGACGCCCCAGGTGGGGGAGAGGGTGGCGGCCAGCACGGCCCGCACCTCGAAGGCGGCGCGGCCGCCGTCCTGGAGGTAGGCGTGCAGGATGTCCGGCGTGTTCACGAAGAAGTTGGGCCGCATGTAGGCGGCCGTCTCGCCGGAGAGTTCGGTGAGGTAGTCCGTCAGCTCCTGCTTGTCGTTGCGCCAGGTGAAGTAGGTGTACGACTGCTGGAAACCGACCTTCGCCAGCGTCCGCATCATCGCCGGCCGGGTGAACGCCTCGGCCAGGAAGATCACGTCCGGGTCGGTGCGGTTGACGTCGCCGATGACTTTCTCCCAGAACACCACCGGCTTGGTGTGCGGGTTGTCCACCCGGAAGATCCGCACCCCGTGCTCCATCCAGAAGCGGAGCACGCGCAGCGTCTCGCGGACCAGGCCGCGGAAGTCGACGTCGAACGCGAGCGGGTAGATGTCCTGGTACTTCTTCGGCGGGTTCTCGGCGTAGGCGATGGTGCCGTCGCCGCGGTGCCGGAACCACTGCGGGTGCTTGCGCACCCAGGGGTGGTCCGGGGAGCACTGGAGCGCGAAGTCCAGCGCCACCTCCATGCGCAGCTCCCGGGCCCGTTGCAGGAAGTGGTCGAAGTCCGCGAAGGTGCCCAGGTCGGGGTGGAGCGCGTCGTGGCCGCCCTCGGCCGAGCCGATCGCCCACGGGGAGCCGACGTCGTGCGGACCGGCGGTCAGCGCGTTGTCCGGGCCCTTGCGGTGCGTCCTGCCGATGGGGTGGACCGGCGGCAGGTAGACGACGTCGAAGCCCATCGCGGCGATGGCGGGCAGCCGGTCGGCGGCGGTGCGGAACGTCCCCGTCACGGGCGGCAGTCCGTCCCGCACGACCGCTCCCTCCGAGCGGGGGAACAGCTCGTACCACGAGCCGTACAGCGCCCGCCGCCGCTCCACCTGGAGGGCGTGGGAGAGGGAGGAGGTGACGAGTTCGCGCAGCGGGTGCCGGCCGAGCACGGCCGTCACCTCGGGGGCGAGCGCGGCGGCCAGCCGGGCGGCACCGGACCGTTTGGCGTCCCGCATCGAGTCGACGGCGGCCAGCACCACCGAGCGCCCGTCGTTCTTCGGCACCCCGGCCGCCGCCCGCTCGTGCAGTTCCGCGCCCTCGGACAGGGTCAGTTCGACGTCGAGGGCGGCGGGCACCTTCACGCGGGCGTGGCGGCGCCAGGTCTCCACCGGGTCGCTCCACGCCTCGACCATGTACGTCCACCGGCCCTCGGCATCCGGGGTGACCTCGGCGCCCCACCGGTCGCTGCCGGGGGACAGTTCCCGCATCGGCGTCCACGGCACCTGTCTGCCGGCCGGGTCGCGGAGCACGACGTTGGCTCCGACGGCGTCGTGCCCCTCGCGGAAGACCGTGGCGGACACGGTGAACGTCTCGCCCACCACCGCCTTCGCGGGCCGCCGCCCGCCGTCGACGAGGGGCTGGACGTCCAGCACGGGGATGCGACCGATCATGGGCTCACCTGGGAGATGTGCGGGAGGCGGGCGGGCATCTGCTCTTTCTATCCGCTTCGCCCGACCCGCGAAGGTTGCGCGCCTTCCCGTGCGCCACCGCTTCACCCGGTCGAGGTATCCCGCTCTGGCCTGGACGGGTGTACGGCCTCCGGCCGGCATCGGCGGGTGCAGCCGGTCGTCGCCGTGCCTACGGCGGAACCGGTGCGGAGGCGGGCGCACCTCTCGTCCGGAACGGGCGCGACGCCCGGGGTCCGGACACGAGGCGAAACAAACCCCGAAACGCTCTTCTCTTCATCTCGTCCGGAAATCACCTCTTGCGGCCCGAAGTGCGTAACGCGGGACGTAAGGCGAACGCAGCCAGGTCGAGGGCGCCCGTTCACGCGTCCGTGGCGGGGGAGTCAGGTGCGCGTGGCCTGATGGCGCGGGCCCCGCCGCGCACCGGGTGGCGGTCCGTCCGACCCCACAACCGAAGGGCTGCGCATGTCTGTCACCGGCTCGGCTTCGTCGTCACGGTCCGCCTCCGGACCGGCCCGGACCCTCCCCGCGGTCACCCGGCGGAACATGCTGACGGCCGGTGCCGTCGGCGCGGGCGTCCTCGCCGCCTCCGCCCTGGGCACCTCCACCGCCTGGGCCGCCGCTCCCGCCGCGGAGCGCCGGATACGCGACCCGTTCACGCTCGGCGTCGCCTCCGGGGAACCGCATCCGGACAGTGTCGTGCTGTGGACGCGCCTCGCCCCGGACCCGCTCGCCGCCGACGGACTCGGCGGCATGCCCGACCGTCCCGTCCCGGTCCTCTGGCAGGTGGCCGAGGACGAGAGGTTCCGCCGCATCGTCAGAGTCGGCGTGGAGCCGGCCCGTTCCTCCTCCGGCCACGCGGTGCACGTCGAGGTCGGCGGGCTGCGCCCGGGCCGGGAGTACTTCTACCGCTTCCGCGCCGGACTCGAACTCAGCCCCGTCGGACGCACCCGCACCGCCCCGGCGCGCGGACAGCGCGTGGACCGCTTCCGCTTCGCGTTCACCAGCTGCCAGAACTACCCCGACGGCTACTACACCGCCCACGCCCACCTCGCCGAGGAGGACCTGGACCTGGTCGCGTTCCTCGGCGACTACATCTACGAGGGCCCCGCCCAGGGCACCCTCGGGCGCGGCCACGTCCCCGCAGGCGAGACCTGGTCGCTGGCCGAGTACCGGATACGCCACGCCCAGTACAAGACCGACACCGACCTCCAGGCCTCGCACGCCGCCCACCCGTGGATGGCCGTCTTCGACGACCACGAGGTGGAGAACAACTGGGCCGGCGACGACTCCGACCCGGACACCGACCCCGAGGAGTTCCTGCGCCGCCGCGCCCGCGCCTTCCAGGCGTACTACGAGCACATGCCGCTGCGCCGTGCCCAGCGCCCGTACGGTCCGGACGTGCAGATGTTCCGCCGGATGCAGTTCGGCGACCTGATGGACTTCCACCTGCTGGACACCCGCCAGTACCGCGACGACCAGGTCGAGGACGTCGACCGCACGGACCCCTCCCGCTCCCTCCTCGGGGCCCGCCAGCGGGGCTGGCTGCTGGACAACCTGGCCGGCCGCACGGCCCGCTGGAACGTCCTCGCCCAGCAGGTCTTCTTCTCCCAGCGCGACTTCGCCTCCGGCTCCGCCACCGACTTCAGCAACGACGCCTGGGACAACTACTTCGCCGAACGCGAGGCCGTCCGCGACCACTTCACCGCCGCCGGCACTTCCAACCCGGTGATCATCACCGGCGACGTGCACGCCAACTACGTCAACGACGTCAAGGCGGACTTCGACGACCCGGCCTCCGCCACCGTCGCCACCGAACTGGTCGGCACCTCCATCACCAGTGGTGGCGACGGCTCCGAGCAGGGGCCGAACGACCCGATCCAGCTCGCCGAGAACCCGCACATCAAGTTCCTCAACCGCAACCGCGGCTACGTCCGGAACACCGTCACCCCCTCCGAGTGGACGGCCGAGAACCGCGTCGTCGACTACGTCTCCCGGCCGGGCGCACCCGTGCGCACCCGCGCCCGCTGGGTCGTCGAGAACGGTCGCCCCGGCGCCCAGCCGGCCTGACCCCGCACGGCGGCCCGCCCCGCGCGGGGCGGGCCGCCGAGCAGCATCACTCGAACGGCCCGCTGCGGTCCGGGGAACGCCGCCGCCCGCCCGGTACCGTCGCCCCCGTGAAGGCAATCCGTCGCTTTTCGGTACGTCCCGTCCTCCCCGAGCCGCTCGCCCCGCTGCACGAACTCGCCCGCAACCTGCGCTGGTCCTGGCACGCGGAGACCCGCGCGCTGTTCCGGGCCGCCGCCCCGGACAGCTGGGAGGCCGTGGGAGGCGACCCGGTGCGCCTGCTGGCCGCCGTTCCCGCCGCGCGGCTGGAGGAACTGGCCGCCGACCGGGGCTTCCTGCGCCGGCTGGCCGTCGTCGCCGGGGACCTGCACGACTACCTCACCGAACCCCGCTGGTACCAGCGGGCCGGCGACGAACTGCCCCGCGCCGTCGCCTACTTCTCGCCCGAGTTCGGCATCACCAGCGCCCTGCCGCAGTACTCCGGCGGCCTCGGCATCCTCGCCGGCGACCACCTGAAGGCGGCCAGCGACCTCGGCCTGCCGCTGGTCGGCGTGGGGCTGCTCTACCGGCACGGCTACTTCCGGCAGTCCCTGTCCCGCGAGGGCTGGCAGCAGGAGCACTACCCGGTGCTCGACCCCGACGAGCTGCCCCTGGAACTGCTGCGCGAGGAGGACGGCACGGCGGTCCGGGTCGCGCTCGCGCTGCCCGGCGGGAGGTCCCTGCACGCGTACGTCCGGCTGGCGCGCGTCGGCCGGGTGCCGCTGCTGCTGCTCGACTCCGACGTGGAGGAGAACGGTGCCGCCGAACGCGAGGTCACTGACCGGCTCTACGGCGGCGGCAGCGAACACCGGCTGCTCCAGGAGATGCTGCTCGGCATCGGCGGGGTGCGCGCCGTGCGCGCGTACTGCCGGCTCACCGGCCACCCGGCACCCGAGGTGTTCCACACCAACGAGGGCCACGCCGGGTTCCTCGGCCTGGAGCGCATCCGCGAACTCGCCCATGAGGGCGCCCCGTTCGACGCCGCGCTGGAGACCGTGCGGGCCGGCACCGTCTTCACCACCCACACGCCCGTCCCGGCGGGCATCGACCGCTTCGACCGCGACCTGGTCGCCCGCCACTTCGGCGACGACGGCGAACTCCCCGGTATCGACGCGCAGGCGGTGCTCACCCTCGGCCGGGAGACCTACGACGGCGGCGACCCCGCGCTGTTCAACATGGCCGTGATGGGCCTGCGCCTCGCCCAGCGCGCCAACGGCGTGTCCACCCTGCACGGGCGCGTCAGCCGGGAGATGTTCGCCGGCCTCTGGCCCGGATTCGACCCGGCGGAGGTGCCCATCACCTCCGTCACCAACGGCGTCCACGCCCCGACCTGGACCGCCCCGGAGGTGCCGCGCGACGCACACCGGCTCACCGACGCCGAACTGTGGGAACTGCGCCGCACCCTGCGCGAGCAGCTCGTGCACGAGGTGCGCACCCGGCTGCACGCCTCCTGCCGCCAGCGCGGCGCCGCCCGCGCCGAACTGGGCTGGATCGACGGCGTGCTCGACCCGGACGTGCTCACCATCGGCTTCGCCCGCCGCGTCCCCTCCTACAAGCGCCTCACCCTCATGCTGCGGGACCCCGACCGGCTCACCGAACTCCTGCTGCACCCCACCCGTCCCGTCCAGATCGTCGTCGCGGGCAAGGCGCACCCCGCGGACGACGGCGGGAAGCGGCTCATCCAGGAGCTGGTCCGCTTCGCCGACGACCCGGCGGTACGGCACCGCGTCGTCTTCCTGCCGGACTACGGCATGGCCATGGCGCGCAAGCTCTACCACGGCTGCGACGTGTGGCTGAACAATCCGCTGCGCCCGCTGGAGGCGTGCGGCACCTCGGGCATGAAGGCCGCGCTGAACGGCTGCCTCAACCTGTCGGTGCTGGACGGCTGGTGGGACGAGTGGTTCGAGCCGGACTTCGGCTGGGCGGTGCCCACCGCCGACGGCCAGGCCGCCGCGGACCAGACCCGGCGCGACGACATCGAGGCCGCCGCGCTCTACCGGCTCGTCCAGGACCAGGTCGCGCCGTGCTTCTACGACCGGGGCGTCAGCGGCGGCGAACTGCCCGAGCGGTGGATCGAGAGGGTGCGGCAGACGCTGCGCCGCCTCGCGCCGAAGGTCCCGGCCGACCGCATGGTCCGCGAGTACGTGGAACGGCTCTACGCTCCGGCCGCGCGCGCCCACCGGACCCTGGACGGCACGGCCGCCGGACGGCTGGCCGCGTGGAAGTCCCGGGTGCGGGAGGAGTGGCCGCATGTCGCGGTGGACCGGGTCGAGCACGCGGGCGCCGGGGCGGAGGGCGCCTCGCTGGAGCTGGG
The DNA here is from genome assembly GCF_000426325.1 of Streptomyces sp. CNS606. Lineage (NCBI taxonomy): Bacteria > Bacillati > Actinomycetota > Actinomycetes > Kitasatosporales > Streptomycetaceae > Streptomyces > Streptomyces sp. CNS606. The sequence continues at coordinate 92,786 of NZ_KE384522.1, read as the reverse complement.
CAGCTCGCTGACCGTGCGGGTGCGGGTGGCCCTGGGGGCGCTGACGCCGGACGAGGTCGAGGTGCAGGCCGTCGCCGGCCGGGTGGACGAGTCGGACGCCCTCGCCGGTGCGGACGCCGTACGGGTGGCGCTCAAGGCGGGCACCGGCCCGGACCTGGAGGGCCGGTGGCTGTACGAGGGGCCGCTGGCGCTGGACCGCACCGGGTCGTTCGGCTACACGGTGCGGGTCCTGCCCGCGCACCCGTTGCTGTCCGGCCCGGCCGAACTCGGCCTGACCGCCGCCCCGCCGGACGAGGCCGGGACCGGCGGAGCGGGAGGCGTCCTCCTGCGGTGACCCCGCCGTGGCACGCGGTCAGTGCCGGAAGCGGCTCGTCGCCGACTCCTCGGCCGGTCCCCGCACCGACAGGGCGCTCCGCAGCTCCTCCGCACCGTCGAACCCGGGATGGTCGTCGAGCCAGTCCAGATACGCCGGGCTGCGGGCCACTGCGGCGACGTAGGCGTCGTCCACGAAGGACACCATCTGCCGCACCAGGTCGGCCGGCTGACGGCCGGCGAGCCAGATCAGGGTGTGGCGGACGGTCACCGGGCACCCCGCGAGCGGCCGTACGGCGATGCCCGTCGTCGCCCGGAACGTCGCCTGGCCGATGCCCACGCACCCGCCCTCGCCGATGAGGTCGCGCGCGCCGCTGGCGTCGGTCTCGTGCACGACCCGCGGGGTGAAGCCGGCCCGCGCCGACATCGCCGCCACGCAGGCGCGCAGCCCGTTGTCCGGCAGCGGCGGCATCACCCAGGCGGCACCGGCCAGCGCCGACGGCTCGACCTCGGCCGGTTCCGCCAGCGGACCCCGCGCGGGCACCAGCGCGAACGTCGGCTCCACCGCGACGACGTGCCGCCGCAGTTCCGCGCCCAGCCGCAGCGGGTGTTCCGGGTAGTCCAGGATGCTCGCGAACTCCAGGTGGCCCTGCGTGACCAGGTCCGCCAGCAGACGGGCGGAGGACTCGGTGCGTAAGGTGACCCGGTCCCCGTGACAGGCGCTCAGATGCTGCAGCGGGCCGGCCATCAGCGGCCCCGGCACCGATCCGTACCGCAGCATCCGCTCCACGCCTTCGGCGGTGTAACGCGCCGTCTCGTGCTCCAGGTCCTCCATCGCGGGCAGCACCTGACGGGCCTTGGACAGCACGAGTTCGCCCAGCGGGGTGGGCACCGCGCCCTGCCGGTCGCGCAGGAAGAGCCGCCCGCCGAGTCTGTTCTCCAGCCGCTGCAACTGGCCGGTCAGGGAGGGCTGGGAGACACCCAACGAGGCGGCGGCCCTGGTGAGACTGCCCGCCTCGGCGATCGCCCGTATCGCCTGGAGATGACGCATCTCGAGGACCATAGGGCGACACTATGAACCTCTCGGATTAGCGGCAAGACCGCCTCCGGCGCGACAGTGAGGACGCGTCGGCCCGGTCGGCGACCGCGCGACCGCCGCCCCCTGACGGCTGCGCCGGCGGTCCGGCGCGCGGCGCACGCTCAGGGGCCCGCCGGGCGACGAAGCCCCCGCGCGGCGGGCCCTCCCCCACGAGCCACCAGCCCCGAGGGAGCCCGTTCCGGTGAACTCCGAAGAGATCTCCGCAAGGATTCTGCGCATCGTCTTCCGCCATCGCCGGGGCGCCCCGGAACCCGGCTGCGACGCCGAGACCTGCCCCCGGTGCGTACCCGCCCATCTGCCCGCGGTCCGGGCGAGCGTCCGCGCGGGCGTGCCGGTCGAGTGCGTGCTGCCGGGCTTCCCCTGCAAGTCCCCCAACCCGGCGAAGGTGCTGGGGACCCTCCCGGACCGCGCCGAGGAGGTCGCGCTCGACTTCCTCGCCGGGCTGTGCCGTCAGGTGCGGGAGGTGTACCCGCCGGGCATGCGGCTGGTGATCTGTTCGGACGGACGGGTCTTCAGCGACCTGATAGGCGTGCACGACGAGGTGGTGACGGCCTACCAGGACGAGATCCGGCGCATGCTGGCCCGGCGCCGCCCCGCGCCGCTCTCCCTCTTCAGCATCGACGACGTGCCGGGCATGGAGGCCTGCTCCTACGACGCGATGCGGCGCGCTCTGGACGAGACCCACGGCGAACGCCCGGAGCGCATCCGGGAGGAGGTCCGCGCCGGCGGCGAGGCGCTGGACCTCTACCGCGCCCTCACCCGGTTCCTCCTCGAGGACTCCTTCACCCCGGGCGTGTCCCGGACGCGCAGCGCCCGGCAGCGCGAGGCCCGGCGCCGGGCCTACGGCGTCATCGCCCGCAGCCGCGCGTGGGGCGGCCTGGTCGCCGAGCACTTCCCGCGCGCCGTGCGGCTCTCCATCCACCCGCAGCGCTGCGGTTCCGCGAAGTTCGGCATCCGCCTCACGCCGGAGGACGACGGCTGGCTCACGCCCTGGCACGCCGTCGCGGTGGAGTCCGACGACGGGTACGTGCTGCGCCGCCGCGCCGACACCGAACGGGCCGGAGCCCGCCTGGTGCACCGCGAAGGACGGCCCAGCCACTTCGTCCGCGCCCTGCCGGACACGCCTCCGTCCGCCACGGGCGGCCCGGAGCCGCTGCACCGCCCGGAGCCGCTGACCCGCGCACCCGGCGCGGCCTGACGCGTCCGGCGAGCCGCCGTCCGGAAGGCCCGGCTCCGGAACCCGACCCACCCCACCCCCGCCCCACAGGAGTTCGCCATGCCCGCAACCCCCGCCCTGGACGGACTGCCCGCCGCAGCGCCCGCCGAGCCGTTCGGCCTGCGCATCGACGCACCCCACGGCGACGACCGCCTCACCGGCCTGCCCGTGCCCGCCCTCCGCGAGGCGGTGCGCGCACACCGGCTGGTGCTGCTGCGCGGCTTCCACGCCCCGGACGAGCCGGAGGAGCTCGCCCGGTGGTGCCGCACCTGGGGGGAGGTGATGACCTGGCCGTTCGGCGACGTGCTGGAGCTGCGGGAGGCGGAGGAGCCCACCGACCACATCTTCGACAGCAGCAGCGTCCCGTTGCACTGGGACGGCATGTACAAGCCGCTCATCCCCGAGTTCCAGGTCTTCCACTGCGTCCGCGCACCGGGCGGGGGCGACGGGGGCCGAACGGTCTTCTGCGACACCGTGTCCCTGCTGGAACACTGCCCGCCCGAGGTGCCGGCGCTGTGGCGGAAGGTCACCGTCACCTACCGCATCCGCAGCGTCGTCCACTACGGCGGCCGGGCCTCCTCCCCCCTGATCGTGCCGCACCCGCGCAGCGGCGTGCCCACCCTGCGCTTCAACGAGCCGCCGCCGCAGGACGAACCGGACTTCCTCAACCGGCCCGCCCACGCCTTCGACGGCGTCGGCGACGAGGACGTCCCCGCGCTCCTGGCAGGACTGCGCGACGCCTTGCACGACCCGCGCTTCTTCCTCGCGCACACCTGGCACAGCGGCGACGTGCTCATCGCGGACAACTACGCGCTGCTGCACGGCAGGGAGCGCTTCACCAGCCGGGCCCCCCGCCACCTGCGCCGCGTCCACCTGCTGGGCGACCCGGCGTTCGCCAACCCGGCTGTGGCCTGAGGCCGGGGACGGACATGCTGCACACCTCGGAACGCACCACACCCGCGCCGCCGGGCGGCCGCGCGGGACGGCCGGGCCCGTGGGTGAGCGGGGCGGGGGCCGCGGTCGGCGGTGCCACCCTGCTCACCTTCCTGCTGACCTTCCTGGCCCACGCCGCGGTCGAACCGCACTACTACTACACGGCGGCCGTCCGCTCCATGAGCACCGACTGGCACGCCTTCTGGTTCGGAGCCCTGGACCCGGCGGGCACCCTGACCGTCGACAAGGCGCCCGGAGCGCTGTGGCTCCAGGCCCTGTCCGTCCGGCTGTTCGGCTTCCACGACGGGGCGCTGCTGCTGCCGCAGGCGCTGGCCGCCGCCGCGACGGTGCCCGTACTGGCCTCGGCGGTGCGCCGCTGGAAGGGGGACACCGCCGGAGTGGTGGCCGCGTTCGCCTTCGCGCTGAGTCCGGTCACCGTCGTCCTGGCCCGGGTGAACCTCCCCGACACCCTGCTCGTGCTGTTCCTGGTGTGCGCCGCGCGCGCCGGCCACCTGGCGACGGCGGACGGGCGCCCACGCCGATTGCTGGTCGCCGCCGCATGGGTCGGGGCGGCGTTCCACGTCAAGATGGGCCAGGCCTATCTGGTGCTGCCCGCCCTGCTGCTCACCCACCTCTGCGCCGCACCGGGCCCGCTCGCCTCGCGCGTGCGGCAGGTGGCGGCAGCAGCCGGGGTGACGCTCGCGGCGAGTGCCGTGTGGCCGCTGCTCGTCGCGCTCACGCCCGCGGGACGGCGTCCGTACGTGGACGGCTCCACCCACGACGCGGTGGGGGAGATGCTGCTGCACTACAACGGGCTGAGCCGGCTCGGCCACGCCGATCCCGTCGCCGCACAGGTGACCGGCTTCCTCGCCGACTTCGGCGGCCCGCCCGGTCCGGGACGCCTCGTCGGCTCCGCGCTGGGGCCGGAGATCGGCTGGCTGCTGCCCTTCGCCCTGGTCTCCCTCGCCGCCGGACTGCTGGCCTCCCGGGGCGCCGCGCGCACCGATCCGGTACGGGCCGGGTGGCTGCTGTGGGGCGGCTGGCTGCTCGTGCACGGCGTGGTGTTCAGCGCGGCCACGGCGGTGCACACCTACTACACCGCCGCGCTGGCCCCCGCGCTCGCGGCGCTCTGCGCGGGCGGCGCGGCCTCCGCGGTCCGCGCCTGCCGCGACGGCGCGGACTCCGCCCGGTGGTGGGCGGCCGCCCTCGCGGGGAGCGCCGTGTGGGCGGCGGTGCTCGCCCTGCGCGCCGACGGCCGGTGGTGGCACGCGGCGGCCGCCGTCCTGGCCTGCGGGTGCGCCTGCGTGCTGGTGACCGCCGCGCGTTCCCGGCGGGCCGGGCGCACCGCGGCACCCGCCCGGACGTCCGCGCGGGTGGCGAGCGGACTGGCCGCGGCCGCCCTGCTGCTCGGCCCCGGTGCGTGGGCGGTGTCGGCGTCGTCCCGGCCCCTGGAGGGGCTGACCACCGTCAACCCCGACACGGTGCCGGGCGACGGTCTCCCGCCCGGAGCCATGGCCTCGCTGCACGGCTTCCCGCCCGGCGTACGCCTGCCCCCGGAGGCCGGGGACATGAACATGCTCGAACCCGCGCCCGGCGTACGCGCCTTCGTCACCGCGCGGTACGGCGGCGAGACCTACCACCTGGCCGTACCGACGGCGAACACCGCGTCCCCGTACCTGCGCGCCGGCCTGAGCGTGCTGCCGATGGGCGGGTTCACCGGCGCGGCTCCTGTCCCGACCCTCGCGCGCCTCGACGCGCTCACCTCTTCCGGCGCGCTGCGCTACGTGATGACCGGCGGCTTCCACGGCGCGATGGGCGGGCCCGCCGCCGCGGAACGCGCGCGCTGGGTCGCCGACCACTGCACGCCCGTACCACCACGGCTGTACCGCACGCCCGGCAGGCCGTCCGGCCCGCCGGGCCACCCCGAGACGTTGTTCGACTGCGCACCGCGCCCCCAGGGAGGAACCGGATGAGCCGACACCCCGACACCGCCGGAGCGGGCGGAGGCCCGGCACTCGACACGGTGCTCTCGCGGCGGCCGGCCCTGGTGGCCGGGCTGTCGGCGGCGCTGTTCGCCGTACTCGCCTGGCTGCACTGGCGGGAGACCGGGTACGTGGTCATGAGCGGCTTCTTCGACCTGTCGGTCTACCGGGCCGGAGCGCAGGCGCTGCTGGACGGCGTGCCGCTGTACCAGGGAGGTCTGGGCCCGGACGGGACCTGGTCCTTCACCTACCCGCCCTTCGCCGCGCTGCTCTTCCTGCCACTGGCCGTCGTACCGGTCGCGGTGGCGCAGGCACTGGTGTTCCCGGCCGGGGTCGTCCTGCTCGCCGTCTCGGTACACCTGACGCTGCGCCACGCGGGCGGGCCGCTCGCAACGGGCGGGTGCCGCACCGCAGGTGGCGCGGGGCTCGTCGTGGCGTTCACCGCGCTGCTGCTGTGGCTGGAACCGGTGTCCTGGACGCTCTACCTCGGCCAGGTCAACCTGCTGCTCATGCTGCTCGTGCTCGCCGACCTGGCGGGCGGCCGGCCCGGCCCGGGGGAGCGCGACGGGCGGTGGCGGCGCAGGCTGCGCGGCGTGGGGGTCGGGGTCGCGACCGGGATCAAGCTCACGCCCGCGCTGTTCATCGTCCACCTGCTGCTCACCCGCCGGTACCGGGAGGCGGCCACCGCGACCGGGACCGCCGCGGTCACCGCGCTGATCGGCCTGGCCGCCGCGCCGGGCGACAGCCTGGACTACTGGGGCGGCACGTTCCTGCGGTCGGAGCGGCTCGGCGAGGTCGCGAGCCCGATGAACCAGTCGATGAACGGTCTGCTCGCCCGCGCCACGGGCATCGCGGACCCGCCCCTCGTGCTGTGGCTGGCGGTCGCGGTGCCGACGGCGGTGCTGGGCCTGGGTCTGGCGGCGATGGTGCACCGGCGCGGTCTGCCGCTGCTCGGCGTCCTGCTGTGCGGGCTGACCACGGCGGCGGTGTCGCCGGTGTCGTGGAGTCACCACTGGGTGTGGTTCGCCCCGCTGGCCGTCTACGTGGTGGTGCGGCTGCGGCCCGTTGCCCGCGGCCGTGTGGCGCTCGCGCTGGGCTGCGCGTTCCTCCTGGTGTTCGCCTGGCCGCTGCACTTCGTGACCGGGCACCGGATGGACGCCCCGCCGCTGGGGCTGGTGGCACTCCCGTCGCGGTACGGGCTGGAGGCGCTCCACGGCAACCTCTACCTGCTGCTGTTCGCCGCCGTCCTGGCGGCCACCGCGGCATCTCTGCGCGCGGCGCCGGCCAGGACGGCGGCAGGTTCCCACAGCGGGACGAAGACCTAGAAGGTCAGCTTCCAGCTGTCGATGTAGCCGGTGTCGAGGCTCCAGACGTCCTGGACGCGGAGCTTCCAGGTGCCGTCGGCGGCCTCGGAGGAGGCGTTGACGGTGTACGTCTGGTTGATGTTGTCGCCGGAGTCCCAGCCGGAGTTCTTCAGCCGGTAGGCGGTGCCGTCGGGGGCCACCAGGTCGATCACCAGGTCGCCACGGTAGGTGTGCTTGATGTCGACGGCCACCTTCAGGTCGCTCGGGGCGTTGCCGCCGACCTCGGTGACGTCGATCGGCGAGGTGACGGCGGCGCCGCCGTCCGGGATCGCCACGTCGTCGGTGTTCTCGAACTCACCCTCGCCGCCCGGGTCACCGGGGTCGCCGGGACGGTCGCCGACGTTCACCGCGGCCCAGGCGTGCGCCACGGCCAGCTGCTCGGGGCTGTCGGCGCCGTACAGCTCGCCGGCGGCCTGCAGGGTGTGCGTGCGGGCCTGCGCGAAGGTCTCGTTCGGGAGCATCTTCTCGGCCAGGGCCTTGAACCAGATCTGCTCGGCCTTGCCGATGCCGATGCCGGTGACCGCCTCGTCGTCGTACGTCGGGCTGTTGTACGTGACGCCGTTGATGGTCTTCTCGCCGCTGCCCTCGGACAGCAGGTAGAAGAAGTGGTTGGCGATGCCGGAGCTGTAGTGGACGTCCACGTCGCCCGCGCCGGAGGACCAGTAGTCGAGGCTGCTGCCGTCCTTGCTCGGCTCGTCCATGTAGCGCAGCGGGGTGCCGTCGCCGCGGATGTCGATCTTCTCGCCGACCAGGTAGTCGGCGACGTCCTCCGAGTTGTTCGCGTGGAACTCCACGGCGGCCGCGAAGATGTCGGAGGTGGCCTCGTTCAGGCCGCCGGACTCGTCGCTGTAGACGAGGCCCGCGGTGTTCGAGGTGACGCCGTGCGACATCTCGTGCGCGGCGACGTCGATGGAGGTCAGCGGCTTCTGGTTGCCCGCGCCGTCGCCGTAGGTCATGCAGAAGCAGGAGTCCTGCCAGAAGGCGTTGGAGTAGGCGTTGCCGTAGTGGACGCGGCTGGTGGCGCCGACGCCGTCACCGCGGATGCCGTCCCGGCCGTGCACCTGCTGGAAGTAGTCCCAGGTCAGTGCCGCGCCGTAGTGGGCGTCGACGGCGGCGGTCTGGGTGTTGGACGGCGAGCCGTTGCCCCAGACGTCGTCGGCGTCGGTGAAGACCTGGTTCCCGTTGTCGGAGTCCAGCGTCTTGTGGCCGCCGCGCTGGGCGTCGTTCAGCTGGTAGTTGCCGCTGGAACCGGTGGTGCCGATCTCGACCTGGCCGGCGTACATGCTGTTGCCGGTGCCCTGGTGCACGGCCTGCCACTCGTACAGCTTCTCGCCGGTCTTCGCGTCGGTGACGACGTGGAGTTCGCTGGGCGTGCCGTCCTCCTGCACACCGCCGACGACCTTCTCCCAGGCCAGCGTCGGCGTGCCGTCGGCGGCCCAGATGACCTTGCGCGGCGCCTTGCTGCCCTTGGCCTCGGGCTTGGCCGGCTTGTGCTTGGCGGCAGCCTTGGTGGTGGGCACCTGGATGCGCGCGGTGGTGGCCTTGTCGACCCCGTCGACGGAGCCGTCGGGGGTGCGGTGCACGATGACCTGACCGCCCAGGACGGGCAGTCCGGCGTACGTGCGCTCGTACCGGGTGTGGGTCGAGCCGTCGCGGTTCTTCACGACGTCCTTGACCCGCAGTTCGGTCTTCGAGCCGAGCCCGAGCGCGTCGGCGGTGGCCGCCTGGCGGTCCTCCGCCGCGGATATCAGACCGGCGCGTTCGGCCGCGCTGATGTTCGCCGGGAGGGCACCGGGGTCCAGCCGGCCGCCCTCGGGGGCCGCGGTGGCGGTGGCCTGCATGCCGACCGCGACCATGGCGGCCGTGGCCACGAGGGCTGCTGCGGTGCGGGTGCGTCTGCCGACGCGGTGTGGGGATGGGGTTCTCACGCAGTGACTCCTACTCTGCTGGGGCCGCTCGGGTGGTGCGGCCTCGGTGGGGTGCAGAACGTGTGCAGCTGAGTGACGCGTGTGGGGGGAACCGGTGTGGCGGCGCACTGTGGGTGGTGGGTCATGGGGGAGTGCGGAGCCGACCGGAGTCAGAGTGGCACCGTCGCCGCGCCTTGTCAGGGGCGCGACAACAACATGGCCGAAAAATCCGACCGTTCCGTGCAACTCGCTGTTCAGTTGTCGGACTCGGCGTGCCGTGTCCGGTGAACCACGGGAACCCTGCCACGTAGACGCGTCCATGTCACCAAGGCATCGGGAGGGTGACGCGCGTCAATCCGAAAACTTGACCGTTTGCTGACCCGGCATGTCCGCATTCCGGGCATGCGACGGTCACGTACGGGCCGCTCCGGGGCAATCCGCGCGATAGACCCGGAGCGGCCCCTACGAGGCGAAACGCCGCACGGCGCCCGCGCTCGTACGGGCCCCGCGCCCGCGCGGGCTCAGGCCAGGCTGTCCCGCCAGGCCCGGTGCAGGCGGGCGTACCGGCCGTCGCGGGCGGTGAGTTCCGACGGCGGGCCGTCCTCGACGATGCGCCCGTCCTCCATCACCAGCACCCGGTCCGCCACGTCCACCGTGGACAGCCGGTGCGCGATCACCACCGCCGTACGGCCCTTGAGCACCGTCGTCATCGCCTCCTGCACCGCGCGCTCGCCCGGGATGTCCAGCGACGAGGTCGCCTCGTCCAGAATCAGTACGCCCGGGTCGGCCAGCAGCGCCCGCGCGAACGACACCAGTTGCCGCTGACCCGCCGAGATCCGGCCGCCGCGTTTGCGTACGTCCGTGTCGTAGCCGTCGGGGAGGGCGGCGATGAAGTCGTGCGCGCCGATGGCCTTCGCCGCCTCCTCGATCTGGGCGCGGGAGGCGTCCGGGCGGCCGATCGCGATGTTCTCCGCGACCGTTCCGGAGAAGAGGAACGCCTCCTGGGTCACCATCACCACACCGCTGCGCAGCGTCCGGGTGTCCAGATCCCGCAGGTCGGCGCCGTCCAGCAGCACCCGGCCCTCGGTCGGGTCGTAGAACCGGGCCAGCAGCTTCGCCAGCGTCGACTTGCCCGCGCCGGTCGCGCCGACCACGGCGACCGTCTGCCCGGCCGGGACCGTGAGAGCGAACTGCGGCAGCACCTCCCCGCCGGTGCGGTAGGCGAACCGGACGCCGTCGAAGACCACCTCGCGGCCCGGCGTGTCCCCGGTGCGGTCCGGCAGCGGGCGCGGCACGTCCGGCTCGGGCACGGACGGCTGCTGCGCCAGCAGGCCGGCGACCTTCTCCAGCGAGGCGCTCGCCGACTGGAAGGAGTTGAGGAACATGCCGAGCCGGTCGATCGGGTCGTACAGGCGACGCAGGTAGAGCGCCGCCGCGGCCAGCACGCCGAGTTCCAGCCCGCCGTCCGCCACCCGGTACGCCCCCCACAGCACGAGCGCCGCCACCGCGAAGTTCGCCGTGAGACGGGAGCCCACGACGTACCGCGCCATCTCCAGGATGGCGTCCCCGTTCACCTTCAGGTGGCGGTCGTTGAGCGTGCGGAAGGCCGCGTCGTTCGGCTTCTCGCGGCGGAAGGACTGCACCGGGCGGATGCCGTTCATCGTCTCCGCGAACTTCACGATCACCGCGGCGATCGCGGTGGAACGCGTCCGGTAGATGCGCCGCGACCGGTTCTGGAACGAGCGCACGAGCAGCGAGAGCGGCACGAACGACGCGAGCGCGCAGGCGCCCAGCCCCCAGTCGAGGTAGAGCAGCATGGCCAGGATGTAGCCCACCGACACCACGACCGTCAGCAGCTCCTGGAGCCCTTCGTCCAGCAGCTCGCGCAGCGCCTCCACGTCCGTGGTGGCGCGGGAGATGAGCCGGCCGGAGGTGTAGCGGTCGTGGAAGTCCACGCTGAGCGCCTGGGCGTGCCGGTAGATGCGGCCGCGTAGTTCGAGCAGCACCCGCTGGTTCACGTGGGCGGCGGTGGTGACGAAGGCGTACTGGAGCCCGCCCGCGGCCAGCGCGCACACCAGGTATCCGAGGGCGACGGCGATCAGCGGACCGTAGTCGGCGGCGTCCCGGATCGCCGGGACGGCCGCGTCGATCGCGTACGCCACCAGCAGCGGGCCCGCCTGCACCGCCGCCTGCTGGAGCAGCAGAAGGACGGCCGCCAGCGCGACGCGGGGCCGGTGCGGGAGCAGCAGGGAACGCAGCAGCGTCCGCGGCGCGTTGCGCGGGGCCGGCAGCACGTCCTGCGAGAAGGGGTCCTGGTCGGGTCCCGGCGGAGTGGTGGGGAGGGCCTCGCCCGCCACCGACCCCGCCGCGGGGTCCGTGGCCGGTGTGGCGCCGCTGTCGACGGTCGTCGTCACGCCTTCAGGCTCCCTTCGGTGCCGGACACGACGTCTGCGGCCGTGTCCGGATCTGTGCCGTCCCCGTCCCCGTCCGCGTCGCGCCGGTCGTCGCCGGACATCAGTGCCGCGTACTCGGGGTGCGTGTGCAGCAGTTCGTGGTGGGTGCCGACGGCGGTGACGCGCCCGCCGGACAGCAGCGCGACCCGGTCGGCGAGCAGCACGGTGGAGGGCCGGTGCGCGACGACCAGGGCGGTGGTCGTGGCCAGCACCTCCCGCAGCGCCGCCTCCACGGCGGCCTCCGTGTGCACGTCGAGGGCGGACAGCGGGTCGTCCAGCACGAGGAAGCGCGGGGAGCCGACCACGGCGCGGGCCAGGGCGAGGCGCTGGCGCTGGCCGCCCGACAGGGACAGCCCCTGTTCGCCCACCTCGGTGTCGACGCCGTGGGGCAGCGCGGCGACGAAGCCGTCGGCCTGCGCGACGCGCAGCGCCCGGTGCAGGGCGGTCTCGTCCGCGGCGGGGGCGTGGTGGGTGCCGGTGCCGTCGGTGCCCATCAGGACGTTCTCCCGCACGGTGGCGGAGAAGAGGGTCGGGTCCTCGAAGGCGACGGCGACGAGGGCGCGGAGGTCTGCGCGGGGGAGGGTGGTGACGTCCACGCCGTCGAGGGTGATGCGGCCCTCGGTCGCCTCGTGCAGACGGGGGACGAGCGCGGTCAGCGTCGTCTTGCCGCTGCCGGTCGCGCCGACGAGGGCCATCGTCTCGCCGGGCGGGACGTGGAGGTCGACACCGTCGAGGGTCGGCTGCGCACCGGGCGGTGCGTCCGGGTACCGGAAGGTCACGCCCTCGAACCGCATGCCGGAGCCGGGGTCGTCGTCCGCCACCCTGTCGACGGCCGCGGTCCGGTCGCCGGCCGTGCCCGCGTCGTCGGGGACGCGGGCGTCGAGGACTTCGAAGACGCGGTCCGTCGCCGTCGCCGACTCGTTGCTCATCGCCAGCAGGAACCCGAGCGACTCCACCGGCCACCGCAGCGCCAGCGCCGTGGACAGGAACGCCACCAGCGTGCCCGCCGACAGGTCGCCTTCGGCGACCTGGATCGTGCCGAGCACCAGCGCCGCGCCGAGCGCCAGCTCGGGCAGCGTCATGATGAACGCCCAGATCCCGGCGAGCAGCCGGGCCTTGTGGATCTCGGTGCCGAGCAGCCGCCCGGACACTGCGCGGAAGGCCCGTGCCTGGCTCTTGTGGCGGCCGAAGCCCTTGATGATGCGGATGCCGAGCACGGCCTCCTCGACGACGGTGGTGAGGTCGCCGATCTGGTCCTGCGCGCGACGCGCAGCGATGAAGTAGCGCGCCTCGAAGAACGAGCACAGCACCCCGAGCGGCACCAGCGGCGCGAGCACGACCAGGCCGAGCATCCAGTCCTGCACGAACATGATCACGCAGCCGACCAGGATGGTGGTGCCGTTGACCACCAGGAACGTCAGCGGGAAGGCGAGGAACATGCGCAGCAGCTGCAGGTCGGTGGTCGCCCGCGAGAGCAGCTGCCCGCTGGGCCAGCGGTCGTGGAAGGCCACGGGGAGCCGTTGCAGGTGGGCGTACAGGTCGGCGCGCATGGCCGCCTCGACGCTCGCCAGCGGCCGCGCCACCAGCCAGCGCCGCAGCCCGAACAACGCCGCCTCGGCGATGCCGACGCCGAGCAGCAGCGCGCCGCCGAGCCACACGCCCCGCGTGTCGCGGGCGGCCACCGGGCCGTCCACGATCCACTTCAGGACCAGCGGGATGACCAGCCCCATGCAGGACGCGACGATCGCGATGAACGCGGCCGTGAAGAACCGGGCCCGCACCGGCTTGAGGTACGGCCACAGCCGCAGCAGCGACCGCACCGCGGATCTGCCGTCGCCGCCGTCGGCCCGCTGCCCTTCCGGGGGCGGCCCGTCGCCACCGCGGGCGGCGGGCGTGTCGTCGGAGCGGTCGTCGGTGGCGGCGAGGTCGGTGGCAGTCATCAGGAGCGAGCGTACGGTTCGCCACTGACACCGCACACTCGGTTTTTCGCCCCTCCCGCCTCCGTCCGCAGACCTACGACCGGACGTCCCGCGCCTGCTGGGGCCGGGCGCGCAGCAGTTGCACCGAGCGGGGCGGCAGGGGCAGCTTGTCACCCGGACGGAGCAGTGTGCCCGGCGGCTCGGCCTGCTCCTCGCGCGCAGTGTCCACCAGCACTTCGTACGCCGCCCCCCAGGGCGGGCCGGGCAGCCGGAACGCTCCGGTCGTGGTGCCGGCGTGGAGCAGCCACAGGAACGAGTCGTCGGTCACCGGGCGGCCCTTGGCGTCGCGCTGCGGCAGGTCCCGCCCGTGCAGGTACATCCCCAGGGTGGCGCCCGGCGCGAACCAGTCGGCCTCGGTCATCTCCTCGCCGTACCCGGTGAACCAGGTGAGGTCCCGCACCCCCTCCGGGCCGTGCGGGCGGCCGGAGAAGAACGCCTTGCGCCGCAGCACGGGGTGGGCGCGGCGCAGCCGCAGCAGCCGCGCGGTCAGCTCGTACAGCCCCCGCCATCCCGGATCGTCGAGCAGGCTCCAGTCGGTCCAGGACGTCTCGTCGTCCTGGCAGTAGGCGTTGTTGTTGCCGCCCTGGGTACGGCCCGCCTCGTCGCCCGCCGTCAGCATCGGCACGCCCGTGGAGAGCAGCAGCGTGGTGAGCAGGTTGCGGAGCTGCCGTCGCCGCAGCGCCAGGATCTCCGGGTCCTCGGTGTCGCCTTCGGCGCCGTGGTTGCAGGACCGGTTGTTGTCGGTGCCGTCCCGGTCGTCCTCGCCGTTGGCCTCGTTGTGCTTCCGGTCGTGGCTGACCAGGTCGCGCAGGGTGAAGCCGTCGTGGGCGGTGACGTAGTTGACCGAGGCGTAGGGCCGCCGCCCGCCCCGGGCGTACAGGTCGCTGGACCCGGACAGGCGGTAGCCGAGGTCCCGCACGTCGGGCAGCGCGCCCCGCCAGAAGTCGCGCACGGTGTCGCGGTAGCGGTCGTTCCATTCCGTCCACAGGGGCGGGAAGGCGCCCACCTGGTAGCCGCCCGCGCCCACGTCCCACGGTTCGGCGATCAGCTTGACCCGCCGGAGCACCGGGTCCTGGGCGATGACGGCCAGGAACGGCGAGAGCATGTCGACGTCGTGCAGGGAGCGGGCCAGTGCCGCCGCCAGGTCGAAGCGGAAGCCGTCCACGCCCATCTCCTGCACCCAGTAGCGCAGGCTGTCGGTGATCAGCCGCAGTGTGTGCGGCCGCACCACGTGCAGGGTGTTGCCGCAGCCGGTGTAGTCGGTGTAGCGGCGGGCGTCGTCGGCGAGGCGGTAGTAGGCGCGGTTGTCGATGCCGCGCAGCGACAGCGTGGGCCCGTGTTCGTCCGCTTCGGCGGTGTGGTTGTAGACGACGTCGAGGATCACCTCGATCCCGGCGCCGTGCAGCGCCTGCACCATCCGCTTGAACTCGCCGACCTGCTGGCCTCGGGTGCCGGAGGCGGAGTAGGCGGCGTGCGGGGCGAACCAGCCGACGGAGTTGTAGCCCCAGTAGTTGCGCAGACCGCGCCGCAGCAGGTGGTCCTCGTGCGCGAACTGGTGCACCGGCAGCAGTTCGACGGCCGTCACCCCGAGCCCGGTGAGGTGGTCGAGGGCCGCCGGGTGGGCGAGTCCGGCGTAGGTGCCGCGCAGTTCCTCGGGCACACCGGGATGGCGCTGGGTGAAGCCCCGCACGTGCAGTTCGTAGAGCACGGTGTCGGCCCACGGGGTCTTGGGGCGGCGGTCGTCGGTCCAGCTGTCGCGGTCGTCGACGACGACGCCCTTCGGTACGTGCGGCGCGGAGTCGCGCTCGTCCCGCACGGTGTCGGCGAGGTCCTGCTGCGGCCAGTCGCGGACGTGGCCGTACACCTCGGGCGTCAGCACGAACTCGCCGTCCACTGCGCGGGCGTACGGGTCGAGCAGCAGTTTCGCCGGGTTCCAGCGTGCGCCGGTCCACGGGTCCCAGCGGCCGTGCACCCGGTAGCCGTAGCGCTGACCGGGCCGGGCTCCGGGGACGAAGCCGTGCCAGATCTCGTGGGTCGGCTCGGCCAGCCGGTGCCGGGTCTCCCGTCCGTCGTCGTCGAAGAGGCACAGGTCGACGGCCTCGGCGCCGCCCGCCCACAGTGCGAAATTGGTGCCCGGGGTCCGGTCCGGCCCCAGGTGGTGGCGCGCGCCGAGCGGTTGCGGACTGCCCGGCCACACGGCCGGCGGGTCCGCCGGGTCGTTCGTCCGCGCGGGTGCCTGCGTCACCAGTGAGCCTCCGTTCCACGGTGCACACGGCGATCCTCACCCGCCGGGCCCTCCGGGGAGGGCCGGAACCGCTCCCGGTGACGCCGAACGGGTGACAGCCCGGCGCGGAGCGCTCACCCTGCGCCGCAGCCGCGCACGTTTTCTCCCGGCATGCCCCTCACCGGCGGAAACCGCGACCGAACGGTGACACTGCAGGTGCACAACCCCCGCATGTGTGTGGTTGTCTGACCGGTCACACGCGCGTGGTGCGCTCCCGACGGCGCCACCTGGGGAGCGCGTTCGTGCGCGAGGGGAGAACAGGCCACAGTGGAACTCAAGGCCATACTGGACGGGGCGGAGACGCGGGCGGGCGGCCGGGCCCGCCTCATAGGGGGAGGGGCGGCGGGACTCGTCGTCCTCCTCGTCGTGCTGCTGCTGGTGGTGTCGTCCTGCGGGGGCGGCAACAGCGCCGCCGACGAACGGACTCCGGAGAAGGCGAAGCCGACCGGGCCGTCCGATGCGGTCGTCACCATCGCTCCGGAGGACGGCGCCGACGACGTCGCCACCACGGGCGAACTGGCGGTGAGCGCCGAGAAGGGGAAGCTCACCGAGGTCGTGGTGCGCACCGCGGACGGCGAGAAGGTGCCCGGCGCGATCACCGCCGACGGCAGCGCGTGGAAGCCCGAGGGGCACCTGCGGACCAAGACGACCTACACCGTGAACGCGGTCGCCACCGACTCCGAGGGGCGCAAGGCCGCCGAGAACGCGAAGTTCTCCACCCTCGTCCCCGGCGACTCCTTCGTCGGCTTCTTCCAGCCGGAGGACGGCGACGAGGTCGGTGTCGGCATGCCGGTCTCGATCACCTTCAACCGGGCCATCGAGGACCTGGAGGCCGTGGAGAAGGCCATCTCCGTGACGGCGGAGCCCGGGGTGGACATCGAGGGCCACTGGTTCGGCAACCAGCGCCTCGACTTCCGTCCCGAGGAGTACTGGGAGGCCGGCACCGAGGTCACGCTCGACCTCGACCTCGACGGCGTTCAGGGCGCGGACGGCGTCTACGGGTCGCAGAAGAAGTCGGTCACCTTCGAGATCGGCCGCTCGCAGGTCAGCGTGGTCGACGCGAAGAAGAAGACGATGACGGTCACCCGTGACGGGAAGAAGCTGCGGACGGTGCCGATCAGCGCCGGAGCCCCGGCCACGCCCACGTACAACGGCATCATGGTGATCAGCGAGAAGCACGTGGTCACCCGCATGAACGGCGCGACCGTCGGCTTCACGGACGACGACGGCGAGGGCGAGTACGACATCAAGGACGTGCCGCACGCGATGCGGCTGTCCACCTCCGGCACCTTCATCCACGGCAACTACTGGGCCTCGTCGGCCACGTTCGGCTCCACGAACACCAGCCACGGCTGCATCGGCCTGGACGACGTGCGCGGCGGCTGGGACGAGAAGGTGGCGGCCGCCTGGTTCTTCGAGAACTCCCTCATCGGTGACGTCGTGCAGGTGAAGAACTCCGACGACCCGGAGACCATCGCCCCGGACAACGGCCTCAACGCCTGGAACATGTCCTGGGAGGAATGGACCGCCGAGCAGTAGCCCTCCGGGCGGCCCGGCCGACACGACCGGTCCCCGCACCCGGCGCCCTTCGCGCCGGGTGCGGGGACCGAAGCGTGTGAACGAACGCTAACCTGCCCGTATGACTGTGACTCTCGAAGTGGCCGACGGCGTCGGCACTCTCCGCCTGGACCGCCCGCCGATGAACGCCCTGGACGTCGCCACCCAGGACCGGCTCCTCGAACTCGCCCACGAGGCGACCGCCCGTGAGGACGTCCGCGCGGTCGTGATCTACGGCGGCGAGAAGGTGTTCGCGGCCGGCGCGGACATCAAGGAGATGCAGCGCATGGACCACGCGGCGATGGTCGCCCGGTCCAAGGGTCTCCAGGACGCCTTCACCGCGGTGGCCCGCATCCCCAAGCCGGTCGTCGCAGCCGTCACCGGCTACGCGCTCGGCGGCGGCTGCGAGCTGGCGCTGTGCGCCGACATCCGCATCGCGGGCGAGAAGGCCAAGCTCGGCCAGCCGGAGATCCTGCTCGGCCTGATTCCTGGAGCCGGCGGCACGCAGCGCCTGTCCCGCCTGGTCGGTCCGGCCAAGGCGAAGGACCTCATCTTCACCGGACGCCAGGTCAAGGCGGACGAGGCGCTCACCCTCGGCCTGGTCGACCGGGTCGTGCCGGACGCCGAGGTGTACGAGGCGGCGCACGCGTGGGCCGCGAAGCTCGCCGCGGGCCCGGCCATGGCGCTGCGCGCGGCCAAGGAGTCGGTCGACGCGGGGCTGGAGACGGACATCGACACCGGCCTGACCATCGAACGCAACTGGTTCGCGGGCCTGTTCGCCACCGAGGACCGGGAGACCGGCATGCGCAGCTTTGTGGAGGACGGCCCGGGCAAGGCCAGGTTCCGCTGACCCGTCCGCGAGGCTCCCGAACGGCCGGGGTGGCGTGGGGTGGCGCATGCCGCCCGCGCGTCACCCCTGCGCCGTTTCCGGGGGAGGTGTCACGTGCCCGCGGACGGGTAGTGATCATGCCTGCGCGGAACGTAGTCGCTGGTCATCGACGTGATCAGGGCGGCAGAGGGGGTCACGGCATATGCCAGATCCGGAGATCTCCGACCTGACTCCCAGGTCAGCAATATTCCGGAACAGCCACGAAGTGTGCTTGCACGCGCCATGATGGTCCGCATGACCGGACAGGGTGACGTGGCGAGCATGACCGGAGCAGCGACGGAGACGGGAGTCGTCCTGGGCGCCCCGGGCAGCCCGCCGACCCTCGGCGCCGTCGTGGAACTCGTGGGCGACCCGACGCGGGACGAGGTGCGGCTGCCCAACCGCCCGGAGTCCGCGGCCACCGCGCGGCGCCTCGCCGAAGCCGTACTGCGTCAGGGCTGGGCCGCCCCCGCCACCACCGCCGAGCACGCCGTGCTGCTGGTCTCCGAACTCGTCGGCAACGCCGTACGCCACACCGGCGCGAGCACCTTCGGCCTGCGTATGCACCGCCGGCGCGGCCGGCTGCGCGTCGAGGTCCGCGACCCCTCGCGCGGCCTGCCCTGCCTGCTGCCCGTCACGGAGATGGACACCAGCGGACGCGGCCTCTGGCTCGTCGACCGCCTCGCCGACCGCTGGGGCGTCGACCTGCTGCCGCGCGGCAAGTCCACCTGGTTCGAGATGCGCCTGCCCGACCCCCGGTAGCGGCGCCCACGAGAGCGCCGGACAGGGCTCAGCGCAGTACGCCCGCGGCGCGGGCCGCGGCGAGCCACTGCGGGAACTCGTCGGTCAGCCCTTCGTACAGAGCGGCGTCCGACCAGCCGAGCGGATCGGCGCCCAGCGGCAGGAATCCGGCGTTGTCCACCACCCGCTTCGCCGGCACCGGAAGAGCGTCCAGCTTCCGCAGGAACCGGAACTCGTCCTTGCCGAACCCGACGAACTGCCAGAAGAGCGGCAGCGCCGCACTCTCGCACAGCACCCGCTCCGCCGCCGACTTCGACGTCGGGCCGCCGTCCGTCTGGAACACCACGAACGCCGGGTCGCTCGCCCCGCTCGCCCGGTAGTGGTCCACCACGGCCTGCATGGCCAGGTGGTAGTTCGTCCGGCCCATGTGCCCCAGCGCGTCGTGCTGCGCCCCGATCCGCCCGGCGTAGTCCGTCAGCGACACCTCGGCCACACCGTCCACCCCGGTGGAGAAGAACACCACCGGCACGCGGCCGTCGTCGTCGAAGTGCGCCGCGAGTCCGAGTGTCTGCTCGGCCAGCCGCTGCGCCGAACCGTCCCGGTAGTAGGGGCGCATGGACCCCGACCGGTCCAGCACCAGGTACACCGCCGCCCGTACGCCGCTCAGCCGCCGCTTCTCCAGGCTGACGGCGGCCTGCTTGTACAGGCTCACGAGGCCCGGCGCGGCCCGCTGCATCTTCTCCAGGCCGACCGCGGCTCCTCCTCCGCCGCCACCCTCCGGCCGCTTCACGTAGTCGATCGCCATGGCGGTGCCCCCCTCGTCCTCCGGTGACCACCGCCCCCGGAGCCTGTGCCGTCCGTGCTGCGGAGCCTAGACGCACACGACGGCGGGGGCGGGCGGTTCTCCATGAACCGTCCGCCCCCGCCGCATCCGGCCTGCGGAACGCGCGCGCCCGGGGAGTGCCCGGCGTCAGCGGGGCATGGCGTCCGACACCGCGCTGTGGGCGTAGCCGCGGGCCTGCTCGGCCCGGGCCTGCGTCGCGTGCTGTGCGGCACGCACGCGATGCTCGGCACGCTTGCCCAGGTCGGACTTGCGGGCCTGTTTGGCACCGTGCTGCGCCTTCTTGGCAAGGTCGGATGTGCGCGCCTGCTTGACGCCGTGGCGCGCCTTCTTGGCAAGGTCGGACTTCTTCGCCTGCTTGACGCCCTGCCGGGCCTTCTTGGCGAGGTCGTCCCGCTGCTTCTGGGCCTGCGCCACGCTGTGCTGGGCCTTCTTGAGCCCGTGCTTCCTGGACTTCCCCCAGGCATTGCGACCCTTCCGCATGCCGTCGTGCTGGGCTTCCAGCACGGCGTGCTGAGCGTCCAGAACCGCGTGCTGCACCTTCTGGAGACCACTCTTCCTCGACCGGCCGAAGAGCTTGCCCTTGGTGCCGCCCTTGCCCATGCTCTTCGCCAGCTTGGCGCCGCGCTTGGCGTTCTTCTTGTGGTGCTTCAGGGCGTGCGCCGCGTACAGCTCGGCCGCGTGCCCGGCGGTGCCGATGCGCTTGCCGGCCGTGTGCGCGCTGTGCCGCGCCAGCCAGGCCGCGGACGGCTTGCCGTGCGTGTCGGCCGCGGCGAGCAGCAGCCCGCCCGCCAGCCCGCAGTTCTTCAGGAAGTGCACGAGCTGCTGGTCCCGGGCCTCCGGGTCCGACTCCTCCCAGAAGCGGTGGGTGGCCGCGGTGGTCGGAATCAGACTGCCCAGGAGGAAGAGCGCCGCCACGCGCGGCGCCTTGCCGAAGGCCAGCGCCGACCCTGCGGCGATCTTCACGGCGGCGTCGATCTTGACCAGCGTCTCGGCATCCGTGGGCACGTTGTCGGGGATCTGGTCCTCGTACCTGCCGACGGTCTGGTCCAGGAGCGGCTTTGCGGCCTGTGCGTGGGCCTCCACCGCACGCAGGGCACTGATCCCGCCGTACACGATGGTCGCAGCCAACAAGGGACGGGCAACTCGACGAAGGATCATCTGATGAACACCTCTCTCGCTACGTCCTCACTCTGCCCGCGTACCCAGTGAGCCGCACCTTGCACAACGCTGCGTACATACGACCGGGTGAGCAGCGGTGACCGCCTGCGTCCGGGCTCCGTCAGCCGGTGCCGGTGCCGGTGCCGGTGCCGGTGCCAGTGCCAGTGCCGGTGCCTGCGGCGGCGTGGAGGGCTTCGCGCCAGGTGCCGCCGTTCTGGATGATGTGGGCGGGGCTGCCGGGGCGGGGTGGGGTGGGTTTGGTGAGGGAGACCTTTGGGGCCGTGGGCGGGGGTGTGGGTGTGGTGGGTGGCGGGGGTGTGGGCCATTGGGGGAGGGGTGGGAGGTAGCGCAGGAGGCGGTGGCGGAGGAAGGCGGCGGGGGCGTGGATGTCGCCGGGTGGGAGTCCTTGGAGGGTGACGGCGCGGAGGGTTTCGGCGCCTTCGCCGCGGAGGAGGTAGTGGCCGGCGAGGTGGGCGAGTTCGCGGGCGTCCGTGGCGGGGAGGGCGAGGCGGGGTTCGGTGCGGCGGAGGGTGTGGAGGAGGTGTTCGGCGCGTTCGGCGTAGGGGGCGAGGGGTCCGTCGAGGCGTCCGGGGCCTTCGTCGGGCTGCGGGGTGCTGCTCGTGGGGAGGGGGTGGGGGGTGTGGTTCTTCTGTGTCTTGTCCCCTTCGGGGGGTCGTCGCCGGGTGGGCCGTGGGGCGGGTTTCCCGGTCGCCGGTTGCGGGATCCAGGCGAGGGCGTTGACCAGGCGTACTCCCAGGCGGCGGGAGGTGGTGGTGTCCTTGCCGAGGTGGGCGGCCTCTTCGGCGGCGGCCCAGCCTTCGGCGATCTGGTCGGGGGTGTGGAGGGGGGTGAGGGAGGCGAGGCGCTGGTCGCGGATCTCGCCTCGGAGGTTCTGGCGTTTGCGGGCGTGCCAGTGGCCGTGTGCGCGCAGGCATTTGCGGGCGGCGTTGAGTTTGTCCTTGCCCATGCGCAGGGAGGTGGCGACGGCGTCGCTGTTGCGCCGGTTGCGGGGCGGGAGTTTGACCAGGGCCTGCAGGAGCCGGAGGGCGGCGTCGCTGAGCGCGGGGTCGTCGATGAGGTCTTCGGGGGTCTGGAGGAACGGGGCGCGTGCGGGCGCGCTAACCTGGCTGGGCATCGTCAGTGGGCCTTATCCACTCGTCGGTGTAGGCCCTTAGCTGGTGTTCGCGCACCGTGCTAGGGGCCGCTTTCGTCGCTACGGAGACGAAAAGTGACGTGACCCACGGTACACCCGATTAGCCCTGCTTCGCGGCGAACTCCACGAAAGAAGCCCAGGCCAGAGCTTTGACCGCGACCTGCGGCCCCCGCTCGCCCACCTTCGAGTCCCGGACTCGGATGGCATCCGGTGCGTCGGCGACCTCTACGCAGTTTCCGCCGTCCGACCCGCTGTAGGACGACTTCCTCCAGGCGAAGGCCACCTCCACGCAGTTTCCGCCGCCGCTGCCGCTGTAGCTGCTCCTGTACCAGGCCAACTCGGTCTTCATAGCTCCTCGACTACACGCTCGATCAGCCGTGCGGACTCCTCCATGCTGAGGGCCAGCGACCGAAGCTTCCCATAGCGCAGCGCGAACGCGCTGACCTTATGCGGCTCAGAGATCACGCATCCCACCTCCTGCGACTCGACGTACCCGACCTGTCGGTGAGCGTTCGTCTCCAGCAGCACCATGGGCCCGTTCAGCCCGGGGTGCATCCCGTAGTCCCCAGGGAGCACCTGAAGTTCGACGTTGGGCTGTTCCTTGAGCCCTGCCAGTCGCCGGAGTTGAGCCCCCAGGGTGCCTGTGCCGCCGACCGGATTGCGCAGCACGGGTTCCCAGAGAATGAACGAGAACTGCACCAGTGGCGTGCGCGTGAGCAGGCGTTGCCTTCCAAGTCGCGCTTCGAGGTGCTGTTCGCGGGTTTCCTCGTCCAGCGGCGGGCAGTGGCCCGCGAGGACGCTTCGGGCGTACGCCTCGGTCTGGAGCAGTCCGGGAACGATCTGGGGCTCGTACTCGAAGCGGCTCACTGCTTCTGCTTCGAGCTTCGCGAAGTCCTGGAAGAAGTCGGGCAGCTTCGCCAGCTCCACCTCGTCCTGGAGGGCGAGCAGGGTGCCGTTGGCCGGGAGGACGCGTTCGACCGCTTCCGTGAAGTCCAGCTTGGCCGGGCGGCGGCCCTGCTCCACCGACGCGGTGTGCTCGTAGGAGTACCCCACGGCCTCGGCCAACTCCGTCTGCGTCAGACGCTTCTGCTCCCGGAAGAGCTTCAACAGGCGCCCGTAGCAACGCCACGCCTCGACCTTCGTCTGTGCCCGCGCCACCGTCGCCCACTTCCCGTCACCGACCCGTACAGCACCCGTACCGGCGCACGGACGGCCGGACGGTACACATGACTGACCTTCCTCACGCTAGGCGGGTGACGGGACGCTCACGCTGTGAAAGCAGAGAATCCACCCCACACGGCGACACACACCTTCCGCATGCGTTTCAGCTCCAGCCGTCGGGGCGCACGCCTGGCCCGTCGGCTGGCCGTCGAACGGCTGGACGCGTGGGGGCACCCGTACGACAGCCGCGTCACCCGTGACGCCGAACTGATCGTGGGGGAGCTGTGCGCCAACGCCGTGCGCCACGGGCACGTCGCCGGGCGCGACTTCGCCCTCGCCCTCGCCGTCACCGACACGACCGTCCGCATCGAGGTGTCCGACGCGCGCGACGAGCGGTACCCGCCGCTCACCGCCCGAGCGCCGCTGGAGCCGGCCGAGTCGGGCTACGGCCTGCTTCTCGTCGCGACTCTCGCCGACGACTGGGGCGCCGAGCCCCGCACGCCGGTCGGCAAGACCGTGTGGGCGGAGCTCGCCCGCTGAGCAACCCGCCCACCGGAGGTGTCTCCCACCGCCGCCGGGCGGGCCTCCGCAGGGGAGACCCGCCCGACACGGCCCGTCACCGTGCCTGTCGCCGTCGCCGCCGGACGGCGTTACGGCTGGAGCGTGATGGAGTTGATCGGCGTCAGGTTCTTGTCGATGTAGGAGAAGGCCTGCAGGTATCCCTGGCAGCCGGTGCCGTTGAAGCCGGTGCAGGTGCGGGCCGTCGCGCCGCCGGACTGGTTGTTGAAGAGGCGGTGCACGCCGTACTCGTCCGTGAGGTTGTGCGCGCCGTAGCTCCAGTAGACGTGCTCCGGGTTGCCGTTGTTCCAGGACGCGTTCGGGTAGATGCACACCGCGCCGTACGGGCAGCCCTGGTAGGTGCTCCCGGCCGGCGCCGCCTGGGCGGCGGTCGCGCCGACCGTGGTCAGGGCGCCGAGCGTGAACGCCAGTGCTGCCGCGCGCTGCAGGATGCGTCGTCGCATGGTTCGTTTCCCCCAGTAGGTGGTGGCAGCCCCCTCGTCGGGGCTGGTGGAACGAGCTTCGCGGAGCGCCCCCAGCGGCGTCGAGGAATCCCGCCCGTCCCGGGACGGGACGAGACGGGACGCCTCCGACCAGCGGGTTTCCCGCGCCGGATGAGACCTGACGGGACGTGGGACGCCGTCTCCCGGGGAGCGCGTCCCGCTCAGGATCTGGTCTCGTGCGGCGACGCGGCGGGAGCGGGGGACGCCCCGCCGCGAGGCGTGCACACCGTCCGGCCCTCCGCCAGGGTCACGCAGGCGCGCGCGGAGGCGGGGAAGGGTGCGTCGACCATCGGCGAGTAGACGTCGTGGCCGTAGACGATCGTGCGACGGGCGCTGTGGTCCTCCGGCCCTTCGACCACGGCCGCGTCCCCGACGTCGGCGTAGCTGACGCGCGCCCAGGCGGCCTGGCACACGGGGCTGTACCGCAGCTCGACGTACCGTGCACCGACCTTCCGCACGGCGGCCGTCCAGACCTCCAGGTGGCAGCCGAAGCGTTCCGCGTCCCTGCCGTTGCACGCGAAGCCCACGCATCCGGGCGCCTGGTTCGTCGCGTCCTCCGCCGAGAGGGAGGACGCCCCCGGCCCCGCCGTCGTGCCGCCGTCGCCCGGGAGCAGCGCGACGCCGATTCCCGTCGCCACGCCCATGAGCAGACCGAGGAGTATGCACAGCGCCGGCACGGCGAGCCTGCGGCGCGGCCGGCCGGTCGTGTCCGCCCCCGGCCCGGCGGGCACCGGTGGCACGCCCGCCACCGGCGGCCCCGCCGCCTCCGGCTCGGGCTCCGCCGGGACCCCGGTGCCTTCCTCGTTCGTCTCGGCCAGGCCGTGCAGTACCAGTAACCGCCCCGGAGGCACGCCCACCGCCGACGCGAACGCCCGGACCGCCGCCTCCGGCGGCACCGACTTGCCGTTGAGATACCGCTCCCACGACGACTTGCTGTAGCAGGTGCGCTCGGCGAGCGCGGCCAGCGTCAGCCCGCTCCGCCCCCGCAACGCCCGCAGCTCACGCGCCAGATCCTTGCAGCGCCCGTTTCCGGGCAGCACCTTCCCCCTCGCCTGCATGGCGATTTCCCCCCGAATGCTGTGAAGTTGGTCGAACGTCAGACTAGCGGGCGAGGGTGACATCGACGACGGTTCCCGGCCGCCGTCACCCGGACGCGCTCGGCGAACCGTTTCGGCGGGATGCACGAGCGTGTGGCGGGCGGTGCACCGGGACGCGTCGCGCCCGTCCGGCCCGGCGCCCAGGCGCCCAGGAAACGGTCTCGCCGGCGAAAAGGCCGTACCGACGCGGTGGTTGATGTGCAAAAACGATCACGGGCGGCGGTCGTCGTCCCTACGATGCAGGTGTTCGTCCACCGACCGATCCACGGGCGAGTCCCGCGCGGAGGCACCATGACAGCGAGCCGTTCCGACAACACCCCACCACGGGATCTGGGGCTCGACCGGCCTCACTCCGCCCGTATGTACGACTACTACCTCAACGGGAAGACCAACTACGAGGTCGACCGCATAGGTGCGGAGGAAGCCCTGCAGGCGTGGCCGGCCGCCCGCAGCGCCGCCCGCGCCAACCGGTCCTTCATGCACCGGGCCGTGCACGTGCTCACCGGCTCCGGGTTCACCCAGTTCCTCGACATCGGCACCGGCATTCCCACCAGTCCGAACCTCCACGAGGTCGCCCAGGGCGTGCACTCGGAGGCCCGCGTCGTCTACGCCGACAACGATCCCATCGTCCTCACCCACGCGCGTGCCCTGCTGGCGAGCTCCGCCGACGGACGCACCGCCTACGTGGAGGGAGACATCACCCAGCCGGACGGCATTCTCGGAGCGCCCGAACTGGCCCGCACGCTCGATCTCACCCGGCCCGTGGCGCTGTCCATGAACGCGGTGCTCCACTTCGTCCCCGACGACCGCGATCCGTACGGGATCGTCGCGCGCCTGCTGGCGGCGCTGCCCTCGGGGTCGGCGCTGTTCCTGTCGCACGTGACGGCCGACATCGACCCGGGGGGAGTGGGGCGTCTGGTGGACGTCTACAACGCGAGGGGAGTGCCCACCCAGGCGCGCGGCCGCGAGGAGGTGGCGCGCTTCTTCGACGGACTGGACCTGCTGGACCCCGGGATCACCCTCGCGCACAAGTGGCGGCCCGGCGTGTCCGTTCCCCTGCCCGCCCACGCCCTGCTCCCGAAACCCCGCAAGGCGCCGGGCGACGACGAGGTGAGCCTCTGGGCGGGGGTGGCACTCAAGCCCTGACCCCGGAGACCATCCGGGCGCCCGGGGCGTGTGCGGCGACGTCGGATAAGGTCGCCCCTGCTTGACGTCTTCTTTACTCGTCCCCGGGGGGCCCTGAGTGGTACTCGTCGCGGTCTTCGGTGCCGCTCTTCTGATCGCCGTCCTGCTGTCCGGGCTCGCCGCCCGGTCCGTGCTGTCGACCTCGCTGCTGTTCCTGGTCGGTGGCGCGCTGGTCAGCGACGGCTTCCTGGGACTCGTCCACATCTCGCCGGAGAGCGAGATCGTCGCCGTCACGGCCGACCTCGCCCTGTTCGCCGTGCTGTTCACCGACGGCATGCAGGTCCGGTTCTCCGAGCTGCGCGCCCGCTGGAAGAACCCCGCCCGCGCCCTCGGACTGGGCATGCCGCTGTGCTTCCTCGGCATCTCGCTGCTCACCCACTACCTCGTCGGCCTGGACTGGACGACCTCGTTCCTGGTCGGTGCCGTGCTGTCGCCCACGGACCCCGTGTTCGCCAGCGCCATCGTGGGGCGCAAGGAGGTGCCGGGACGGCTGCGGCAGCTGCTGAACGTCGAGAGCGGCGTCAACGACGGCCTCGCCCTGCCCTTCGTGCTCATCTTCATCGCCGCCGCCGGGCCGACGATGGATGCCGCCGACGCCTCGTTCGGCACCATCTCCCTGGAACTCGCCCTCGGCCTGCTCTTCGGCGTCGCCGCACCGCTGCTCGTCGCCGGTCTGATCCGGCTGCCCGTGCTCGGCGCCGAACCCAAGCTGCAGCCGCTGCTGCCCCTGGCCATCGGTACCGGCCTCTACGCCCTGTGCCACCTCACCCACGCCAACCCCTACCTCGCCGCGTTCAGCGCCGGCGCCGTCCTCGCCGCCGTCTCCCCGGAGGCCAAGCACGCCTTCGAGCCGCTGGGCGAAGCCCTCGCCGAACTGGCCAAGTTCGCCGCCCTCCTGGTCTTCGGCGCACTCCTCACCCCGCAGCTCTTCGCCGACCTCTCCTTCGGCGGCTACGTGGTGGCCGTGCTGGCCATCGTGCTGGTCCGCCCGGCGACGCTGCTGCTCTCCCTGGCCGGCACGGAGTTCGACCGCCGGGAGCGCCTGACCGCGGCCTGGTTCGGACCGAAGGGCTTCGCCTCCGTCGTCTACGGGCTGCTGGTGCTCCAGGCGGGCATCCCGCGGGGCGAGGAGGCGTTCACGCTCATCGCCGTCACCATCGCCTTCTCGATCGTCGCCCACAGCAGCTCCGACGTCCCGATCGCCCGCGTCTTCGACGTCGAGGAGCTCGTCGGCATCCCGGACGACGACCGTGGCCCGCGCTGGCCGGTGGGCAAGGGCCGGCGCAAGCGCCGGGAAACCGCGGACGCGGCCACCGGCTCTTCCGAGAAATCTCCCGAGGACTGACACCGGCCCGCCACAACCCGGCAACGGGAGCGCGCTCCCGTTGCCGGAAAAGCGTACTGTCCACGCTTGCGAAAACGTTCACACTTCACTGGGTCCGCCGCCGTGGCCCAGTGCGTCACCACCGCGAACCGGGCTGCCGCGCGTTCCCCTCCCACCCGCGAGTACGACGATGCCCAAGAACGGAAAAGCCGCCCCGCCGACGGACACCACGCTGGCCGAACTGGTCGACGCCTGGAACCGGCTCCGCCCCGCCGACGAGCTGGAACGGCGCGTCGCCGAGGACGCCGATCACGGCCCGGAGAACCTCATCCGCCTCGTCCGCGCCCTCGACCAGTCGGCCCGCCGGACCGGCGGCACCCTGGCCAACGCCACGGACCAGCTCCCGGGCGCCGAGACCGGCGCCGGAGCCCTCCACCACCTGCTGGAACTCCTGCACCACAGCGGCGTGTCCGCCGCCGTGTCCGCCGCCCGCGCCCTCGACGCCCCGACCCGGGGGCGCATCCTCGCCGTGCTCCGCGCGTTCTGGCAGACGCCGATGAAGAGCCTCGGTCGCCCCCTGAACGACGCCTCGTCCGCCTTCCGCCGCGCACCGTGGCGTTCCTGACCCGACCCGACCCGACCCGACCTGACCTGCCCCGCCCCCGCTGCCGCGCCTCCCGCGTCACCGCTCCCGCTGCGCGGCGACCAGCGTGTCCCCGGCAGGCGTACGGAAGTAGAGGACCGAGCGGCCCGCCCGGCGGCGTCCGACCAGGCGCGCGTCGAGCAGCACTCGCAGATGACGGCCCACCGACCCCAGCGCCAGGCCCGTCAGCGCCACCAGGTGCGTGGTGCTCTTCGGCGAGTCCAGCGCCACCAGCACGGCCGCCCGCCCCGGGCCGAGCAGCCGCCCCAACGCCTCGGGCGCGGGTGTCCGCTCCGGCTCGGCGAGCAGGCCGGCGCACGGATACACCACGGCGTACCGGGCGGGTGACTCCTCCGCCCCGGTGTGCCACGCGACCCAGCCGTGACGCGCCGTCACGGGCACGAACGCCAGCTCCGCGTCCGTGATCCGGCGCGGCGGGTTGTCGTGAGCGTTGATCCGCAGACGCCCCCGGCCGAGCCAGCGCAACCCGCCGCCCATGCCGTCCAGGGCCGCCGCCCAGCCGCCGCGGCTCACCGCGTCGGTGCGGGCCAGCACGTCCGCCTCGAGCACCCGGCGGCGGCGCGGCCAGTACGGGCGTACGGTCTCCGCCCACACCCACTCCAGCAGGTCGGCCGCGCGCCCCGGCAGATCGTCCCGGTCGGCGAGAACCGGCGGCAGCGGTCCGCGCAGCGCGACGGCCAGGTCCGCGCGCGCCGCGTCCGGCGGCGTGTCCCGTACGGCGGGCAGCTCCTCCGCGACGTCCGGCGTGCTGCGGGCCGTGACCGCCGCGGGGAGCGGCGGACGGGCCAGGAAGTCGGCGATCCAGGTACGGCCCAGCGCCGCCCGCACCAGCTCCGCCGTGACCGGGTCGGCCGCCAGCCGCGCCCGGTAGGCGGGCAGATGCGCGTCCAGCCAGGCGCGTTCGGCGGGCAGCGCGGGCGCGCCCCGCGCGAGGGACGTCAACGCGCCGGTCGTCTCGGCCAGCGGGGACACCGTGAAGCGGCTGCCCGCCAGGGTGTCCGCACCGACCTGCCACCAGCCCATGCTTTCGCCTCCCCGCGAAACATTAACCCCGGTCCGGCCGCCCCCCACAGACTCCGCCCATGCACACCTACCGCGACCTCTTCCGCACCCCCGAGTTCACGCCGCTCTTCCTCACCAGCACCCTCCAGGTCGCCGGATCGACCGTCAGCACGCTCGCCCTCGGCACCCTCGTGTACGCCTCGACCGGCTCCCCGCTGCTCTCCGCGCTGGCGATGTTCGGGCCCTCACTGGCCCAGGTGCTCGGCGCGACCGTACTGCTCTCCGCCGCCGACCGGCTGCCGCCGCGCGCCGCGCTCACCGGACTCGCCCTGGTCTTCGCCCTCTGCACCGCCGGGCAGACCGTGCCCGGCCTGCCCGTCTGGGGCACCTTCCTCCTCCTGTTCGCCCTCGGCACCGTCGCCGCGCTCGGCGGCGGCGTGCGCTACGGCCTGCTCCACCAGATCCTGGCCCGCGACGGCTTCCTGATCGGCCGCTCCGTCCTCAACATGTCCGTCGGCACCATGCAGATCTGCGGCTTCGCGGTGGGCGGTGTGCTGCTCACCGCGCTGTCGCCGCGCGGCGTGCTGCTGGTCGCCGTGGCCCTGTACCTCGCGGCAGCCGTCGTCGCCCGCCTCGGCCTCACCCACCACCCCGCCCGCGCCGCCGGACGCCCCTCCCTCACGCAGACCTGGCGCACCAACGCCCTGCTCTGGTCCTCCCGACCCCGCCGGGCCGTCTACCTCGCCCTGTGGGTGCCCAACGGTCTGATCGTCGGCTGCGAATCGCTGTTCGTCGCGTACGACCCGGAGCGGGCCGGCGTGCTGTTCCTTGCGGGAGCGGTCGGCATGCTGGCCGGCGACACCCTCGTCGGCCGCTTCGTGCCCGCGCGGTGGCGGCAGCGGCTCAGCATGCCGCTGCGGGCGCTGCTCGCCGTGCCGTACCTGCTCTTCGCCCTCCACCCGCCGCTGCCCGTCGCGGTGATCGCCGTCCTCGTCGCCTCCGTCGGCTTCGCCGCGAGCCTGCTGCTCCAGGAACGCCTGATGGCCCTCACCTCCGACGAGACCAGCGGGCACGCCTTGGGGCTGTACTCCGCCGGGCTGCTCGCCCTGCAGGGCGTGGGCGCGGCCCTCGCCGGTGCCGTCGCCGAAGTCACCTCCCCGCCGACCGCCATGACCGCCATGGCCCTGCTCTCCCTCGCCGTCACGGTGGCCCTCACCCCGGGGCTCCGCGCGCAGCCCACGCCGCCCGCGGCCGGCGCGGCGGCCCGGCGTCCGTCCCCCGCCGGTTCGCGTGGCGACTAGCAGAAGCAAGGGCGGGCGAAAAGAGTTCGGTGCGTCTCCGTTTGGCATCGGCGCAGCCGGACAGAAGACCGATCAGTGCTTCGGAACAGCAGGCACATCACGCGGGAGTCCTCCCAGTTCCTCTTGGGCCCCGAGGTGTTGTGCAGGCCTCCCGCGACCGTCAGAGCACACGGACCGGGAGGAGCAGGAGCGCTCATGAGCGCCGTACGGGACACCACGAAGCACACCCGCAGGCACGAGGACAACCCCGACACCGACGCCGACTTCCGTCGGCTGGCCGGTCTGCCCGAAGGGCCGGAACGGGACCTGCTCATCGAGGGCCTGGTCGAAGCCTGGCTGCCGATGGCCCACCGGCTGGCCCGCCGGTTCCGCGCCCGCGGCGAGCAACTGGAGGACCTCGAACAGGTCGCCGCACTCGGCCTGGTGAAGGCCGTCGACCGCTACGACCCCGCGCAGGGGCCGTTCCCGTCGTACGCGGTGCCCTCCATCGTCGGTGAGGTCAAGCGGCACTTCCGTGACCACAGCTGGCACGTGCACGTGCCACGACGCGTGCAGGAACTGCGCAACAAGGTGCGGGTCGCCATCCGCGAACTGGCCGTGACCGCCGACGACCGGTCGCCGACCATCGCCCGGATCGCCGCACAGGCAGGTCTCACCGAGGAAGAGGTGCTGACCGGCATGGAGGCCATCGAGAGCTTCCGCGCCCTGTCCCTGGACGCCCAGCTCCAGGGCGGGCAGGACGACTTCTCGCTGGCGGACACCCTCGGGCGGACGGAGGGCAGCTACGACGCCGTCCTCGACCGCGAGACCGTCAAGCCGCATCTCGCGGACCTGCCCGAACGGGAACGCCGCATCCTGCACCTCCGCTTCTTCCACGACATGACGCAGGCCCGGATCGGCGAGGAACTCGGCCTCTCCCAGATGCACGTGTCCCGGCTGATCAAGCACGCCTGCACGCAGGTGCGGGAACAGGTCCACGATGACGCCGCCCGGTGGCCGGTCGGTGTCGCCGCCTGAGGCCCGCCCCGTCCGCCCCGCCCGACGCACGCCCCGTCGGCGCAAGCCCGCCCCCACCCGTACACCGCCCGTACACCGTCCGCAGACCGCCCGCAGACCGGAGGAATCCGTCATGCTCCTGGCCCACCCCGCCGTCCTGATCGACCTCGTCGCCCAGTACGAGGCCCTGCAGGCCCTGCACGCCGAGGACGGCGGGGCCGAAGCCCGTCAGCGGCTGGACGACATCGCGTACACCCTGTGCGTGGCCACCGGCACCCGCGACGTCGACGCCGCACTGATAGCCGCCCGCCACCAGCTGCCCGGCGCGCGTACCCGGGACGACTCCGTCCTCCCGGCCTGACCGCCGGTCACCGCTCCTGGGCTCCGGCTCCCCGTTCCCCCCTGGCGCGCCGGGGTCCAGGTCTCCGTCACGAGCACGAGAAAGAGCGAACGCCCACCATGTCACCGCCGCACTACAGAACCCGTCACGAGGCCCCCGGCACGGCCGGGCACGCCACCCCCGCCGAGCACACCACCGCGTCCGGCCAGGAGCGCGCCTCCGACGAGGCGCACCTCGCCGTCGACCGGGACGTGACCGGCGACGTGCTCACGATCCGCGTCGTGGGCGCCATAGACGCCGACACCTGCCCCGACCTGGAGGTGGCGCTCACCTCGGCCGCCGATCCGGCGGTGCGCAGCACCGTGCTGGACCTCTCCCGCGTCGACTTCGCGGACTCGTCCGCCCTGCACACCCTGCTCGCCGCGCAGCGCGAACACCGCGCGGCGGGGCGGCAGATGGTGCTGGCCGGACCGTTCAGCGCATCCCTGTACCGGCTGTTCACCATCACCGGCACCGACGCGTTCTTCACCCTCATGGATGCTCCGTCCCCTCCCCGCTCCGACACCCCCGACGTCCCCGCCCGCCACGAGGGCGAGCGGTCTGACGGCGCGCACACGGCATGTGAGGAGGAGGCACGGACATGGAAGACCTGAGAAGCGACGACCCGGTCCGGCAGGCGTCCGGGAGCCCGGCGGTCCCGCTGCCCGCCAGCGCGGCGCATGCCCGTGAACGCGTCCTGGAGGTGCTCAAGGACTACTTCGGCCCCCGGTACGCGGAGGCGCTGTGCGACGACGTCGTGATCGCCGACGCGCTGCTGGTCACCTCCGAACTGGCCGGCAACGCCCTCCGGCACGGCGGCGGGATCACCGGCTTCGACGCCCGGTGCGCGGACGACCGGCTCACCCTCACCGTCAGCGACGCCAGCGACCGGATGCCTCCGGAGGCGGGCGACCTGTCCGTCGGCCCCACGGGAACGGGCGGCTACGGTTGGGCCCTCGCCTGCGGCCTGGCCCGGGACGTCACGATCACCCCGCGCTCCACCGGCGGCAAGACCGTCACCGCCCACCTCCGCCTCCGCTGAGCGCCCGGCGTGAGACCCTCCGCTCACCGTCACGGAGATCCACCAGGTCACCGGCAGCCGGGCCGGTCGCTCGGCCGCCGACACGGCGGTACGGATGCTCGTGCAACGGTTCCGGCAGACCCGTGCCGTGCTCGCCGAGGTCGGTCCGGACATGCTCGCCGACGCGCTGAGCCTCCGCGCCCGGTACGCCGACCTCGACCTGGACCTGGTGGACGCCGTGAACGCGGTGGTCGCCGCCTCCTACGAGACGGACTGCGTGCTCACGCTCGACCGGCGCGACTTCCGGGCGATCCGGCCGCTGACGCGGCACCGTGCGTTCCGCCTGCTGCCCGACGACGCCTGAACGCCATGCGCACCGGCCTCGGTCCCGGCGGGCGGGGCAAAGGGGGCAACCGGGAAAGCAGCTGACCGCGGGTGGGGGGACACGTAGGGTCGGGCGGGTGAATGTCATATCGCTGGGGTTCCGCACGGACCTGATGATGCTGGAGATGAGCGGGTCCGTCGTCGTGGACCGCTCCACGCACCAGGTGGTGCGCACCCCGACGAACCCCGGGTTCTGGTGGGGCAACTACGTACTGGTCGCCTCCCCGCTCCGCGACGGCGACGCGGACCACTGGACGCACGAGTTCGGGGAGTACTTCCCGGAGGCCACCCACTTCTCGCTGGGCGTCGACGGAGTCGACGGCGAGGCCGGCGACGCGGCGGAACTGGCGCGGCTCGGCGTGACCGTCGAGGTCAACGCGGTGCTCACCGCCGAGGAGATGCCCGCGCCGGACCGCACCCCGCCCGGCGTCGACATCCGCCCGCTGCACGGGGACGACGACTGGGCGCAGGCCGCCCGCGTCCACGCGTCGTGCGACGACGGGGACCCGTCCGACCCGGCCCACCGCGCGTTCACCGAGAACCGGCAGGCGGACCTCCGCCGCCTCTGCGAGGACGGCTACGGCGCCTGGTTCGGCGCCTTCGTCGACGGCCGGATGGCCGCCGGCGCTGGCATCTTCACCGACGGCTCCGGACTCGCCCGCTACCAGAACGTCGAGACGCACCCGGACCACCGCCGCCACGGCCTCGCCACCGCAGTCGTCCAGCACGCCGGCCACTGGGCGCTCACCGAACTCCGCGCCAACACCCTCGTCATCGTCGCCGACCCCGACTACCACGCCGTCGACCTCTACCGGCGGCTCGGCTTCACCGAGACCGAACGCCAGGTCCAGCTCCAGCGCGGCACCTGACCGATGCCGTCCCCACCACCCACCGCACACGACCTGCGCGGCGGTCCGGGGATCGTGGCGCCCTACGCGGCGTGAGCGCACGAGGTGCCGAGGGGGCGGGGTGGTGGTTGGCTGGAGGGAACGGACGGCGTGAGGAGCGGTCATGAGTGCCGAGGACGAGCTGCGCGGCCGGGTGCGGCAGATGCAGGAGAAGGCGCAGCAGCTGAGCGAGGCGGCCGAACGCGCCGCCGACCCGCACGAACGCGAGCGGCTGCAGGACAAGGCACGCAGGCTGCGTGAGCAGAGCGAGCAGGACAGCGACCCGGGCGGCGGCGAGGTCTTCCCCAGCAACTGACGCGCCGGGCCCGCGATGCGGGGCGGGAGGAGACGGGTGTGGACGGACCGATCCTGGTGACCGGCGGAACCGGCCGGCTGGGCAGGCCCCTCGTGACGCGCCTGCTCGCCGGCTCATCACCCGTACGGGTGATGAGCCGGCGGCCGCGCCCGGCCGGGGACGACCGGCCGTACGAGTGGGCGCAGGCCGACCTCGGCGGGGACGCGGGCGTCGACGCGGCGGTCCGGGGCGTCGGCACGATCGTGCACTGCGCGACCGGGGCGCGCGACGTCGAGCTGACCCGGCGGCTGATGCGGGCCGTGCGCGCCGCCGCGGCGGAGGGGGAGGCCCCGCACGTGGTGCTGGTCTCCATCGTCGGCATCGACGACGTGCCGTTCCCCTACTACCGGTCGAAGCTCGCCTCGGAAGGACTCGTGGTGTCCTCCGGGCTGCCCTGGACCCTGCTGCGTGCCACGCAGTTCCACGACCTGATCGCCACGCTCGTGACGGCGCAGCGACGCCTTCCGGCGGTGCTGGCGCCGCGCGGCTTCCGCTTCCAGCCGGTCGCGGCGAGCGAGGTCGCCGTGCGGCTGGCCGAGCTGGCACAGGCGAAGCCGGCGGGGCGGGTGCCGGACATGGGCGGACCGCAGGTGCGGCCGCTGCGCGAGCTGGCCGAAACGGTGATGCGCGCCGGTGGCTGGGAGCGCCGCCTCGTCGAGCCCGCGCTACCGGGCCGCGCCGCACGGGCCGTGGCTGCAGGGGCGCTGCTCACCCCGGCGGACCGCGCGGTGGGCACGCTCACCTTCGAACAGCACCTGGGCGTCTAGCACCTCTGCGGCGCGCGCCGCAGAGGCCGGTCGAAAGCGTAGGCTGATGCGGGACGAGACCCCGCCGAGAGAGGGATCGCCGTGGCCGTTGTGTACGAGCGCATGCGAGAGATCGCGGAAGAGGTCTCCAAGGTGCCCGAGGCGTGGGCCGTCGAGGTCTCAGGGGGAGAGATCCACATCATGATGAGTCCTGCCAAACGGCACGAGTTGATCGTCCTGCGCACTGCCAGGCAGCTCAACCGTCAACTCGACACTCAGTCTCCCGGGCTGGCCGCGCACTCGGGTGCCGAGATCGAGGACCCCCAGGCCGGTGTGATGCGTCGGCCCGACCTTCTGGTGCTCCCGGAAGCCGCCCTCGACGAGGCAGGCGACTACGTCGATCCGAAGGACGTCAATGTCGTGCTGGAGGTCGTCTCCAAGTCGAACCCGGAGAACGACTACAGCGGCAAGATGCGCGACTACCCGCGCATCGGCGTACCGTTCTATGTGATCATCGATCCGCGCCTCGGGACGGGCGTCGTACTCTCCGAGATCGGTCCCGGGGACGAAGGCCCCACCTATCTGCACCGGGAACCGTTCACCTTCGGCGAGACCGTGCAGATCGGGCAGTGGACGATAGACACCGCCCAGTTCCCCCTCTACTGACTACTGACCCGGCGCGGGCGCGTCGGCGCGGTCCCGGATCGTGGCGAGCGCGGTGTCGAGGGCTTCGGTGGCGGGGGCGGGTGTGTCGGGAGTGACGCCGGTCCCCTCCCAGTTGGTGCCGGTGACCGGACTGACGGTGCGGGCCGTGGGGACGGTCACCGTGACGTGAGTGGTGAGGGCGTGCCAGGCCGTGGGGTGGGCGCCGCCCCGAGTCCGTTCGCCCACCACGACGGCGCGCTCGTGGGCCTGGAGCGTGTACGCGATGTCCTCGCCGCCGGAGAAAGTGTCGGCGCTGGTCAGCACGTACACGGGACGGTCGAGGTAGCGCGGCGCGGGCAGGTGCGCGCTCGTCCAGAACTGCCGGGTGGAGTCGCTGCCGCGGTCGTAGATGTCGTTGAGGTGCGTTGCGTCGTCGGGGAAGAAGTGGCTGCACCACAGGGCCGCGCCGCTGGGGGCGCCGCCGCTGCACGCGCGCAGGTCGAGGACCAGCGCGTCGGTCCCGGCGACGAGCTGCATCGCGGCACCGATGGCGAACCCGCCCGCACCCGCCTCGGTGACCCTGCGCAGGTCGATGTACCCGGTGTTCCCGTCGAGTCGCTCCACCCGGCGCACCCCGTGGTTCTCGCGGCGCAGCGTCTCCAGCATGGCGGCCCGGCCCCCGTCGGCGTCCGCCGGCTCCGTGGACTGCGGCTCGTCGGACCACAGCAGGCGGAGGTGCCGGTCCTGGCAGAACTCCTGGAGGTCGGCCGTGACCTTCTCGCACAGTTCCCGGCCGGACAGCTCGTCGTACACGCCGTCGGCGACGCGTGACCGCAGCGCGGAGGCGATCTCCGTCGCGCGCTCGGGGAAGACGTATCCCGTCTCGATGTGGTCGGCGGCCCGGTCGAGCAGGTGCGCGTGCGAGGTCGGCATGAGCGGTGAGCCTAGCCCGGTTGTCAGTGGTGTGCTGTCCAATGGGACAGGACGTGATGTGACGTGGACGACTGCTGAGGAGAGGTGCTGCGGGATGGCGCTGAGTCGTGAGGAGCGGGAGCGGTTCCTGGCGGAGCCGCACATCGGGGCGCTGGCCGTGGAGTCGGGCGAAGCCGGCCGCGCGCCGCTGACGGTGCCCATCTGGTACCAGTACGAGCCGGGTGGCGAGCTGTGGGTGCTGACCGGGCGGGATTCGCGCAAGCACGCGGCGATCGCGAAGGCCGGACGGTTCTCGCTGATGGCCGAGCGCGTGGATCCGTCGGTGCGGTACGTGTCGGTCGAGGGCCCGGTGACGGCGACGGAGCCGGGGACGGTCGCCCACCTGCGGGAGATGTCGGCGCGGTACCTGCCCGCCGAGGTCCTGGAGCCGTACGTGGAGATGGCCTCCCGGGAGCACGGCGAGCAGGTGGTGATCCGGATGCGGCCGGAACGGTGGCTGTCCGCCGACATGGGCGAGGTGTAGACGCGGGGAGCGGGGACCCGGGGCGGGCCTGGCCGTCCCGGAGGGCGGGCCCACCCCGGGACGGCCGCGCCCGTCAGGCGCGGGTGACCGGTTCCTGGAGCTCCGTCACCCAGTCGGCCCGGTCGGCCGGGCACTCCAGGTAGAGCTCGCGGTTGTAGCCGCCGGACGTGTAGCCGTTGTCGTCGATCCAGTGCGCCAGCGTCTGGAGGGTGCCGAGCACGCCGTCCATGGGACCGCGGTGCACGATCGTGGCGGCGGACTCGACGGCCGGCAGGTCGACGACGTCGACGCCGTGGTCGCCGACCGCCGCGTCGGAGGCGACCGGCATGGCGGCGTGGACGAGGATCGAGCCGTCCGCGCCCTCGGGGGCGTCCTCGTAGTAGGCGAGGCCGGGACCGGTGGGTCGTACGCCCGCCTCATCGAGCCTGCGGCACAGGTTCTCGAAGAGCGGGCCGACGACCGGCCCGATGTGCTCCGGCTCGAAGCCGCCCGCGACGGCGGACAGTTCGGCGACGCGGACGGCGGGTACGGATTTCACGACGACGTCGTGGGTGGACATGGTGCCCTCGCTCTCGATGGTCCGGAGCCTCGCCTCGACCTGCGCGAGCTGCGCGTCCGCCGTTCGCCGCGCCGCGGCCAGCTCCGCTCGGCGCAGCCGCAGCATGCCGCGCAGTTCCTCGGTGGTCACCTTCTCGTCCAGGATCTTCTGGACCTGGTCGAGGGTGAAGCCGAGTTCCTTGAGCGCGATGACGCGGTTGAGGCGGGCGAGCTGCACCGCCTCGTAGGAGCGGTAGCCGCTGGACGGGTCGACGTGGGCGGGCCGCAGGAGTCCGACGGCGTCGTAGTGACGCAACATGCGGACGGACACGCGGCCGTGCCGGGCGAAGTCTCCGATGCTGAACATGGCACCTCCTACGGCACAGCCTCACACGGTGTGAGGGTCAAGCGCCCGCCGTTCGCGGGGCACCCCGACGCCCTGACGGCGCCTATGTGACATGTACGCGACCGCCATCCGGTGGGGTGGAAAGTGTGGACGGCGGCCGTGGCCGGACGGCAGCGGCGGCCGTACGGTCCAGCGCAACAGTGAGACCCGCCTCACACCCGCAACCTTGCACACCCGCACACCCGCACACCCACACGTCCGCACGCCCCCACCCGCTGGAGCCGCGATGCGTCCCGACCACACCACACCTCCGCCTCCCGCCCACCGCCGCCGCGCCCGACACGACCGCCCGCACCGCCTGTGGGCGGCGGCCCTGGTCGCCGCCCTGGCCGCGGTCGCGACCGTCGCCGTCTCCCTCGCCGCACCCGCACCCGCCCGCGCCGCCGGGCTGGAGGAGGTCACCGGCTTCGGCTCCAACCCCGGCAACCTCCGCATGTTCCGCTACGTCCCCGACGGACTTCCGCAGGACCGCCCGCTGGTCGTGGCCCTGCACGGCTGCACCCAGAGCGCCGCCGAGTACGACGACGAGACCGGCTGGGCCGAACTCGCCGACCGCCACGGCTTCGCCGTACTGCTCCCCGAACAGCGCAGCCTCAACAACGGCAACATGTGCTTCAACTGGTTCCAGAACACCGACACCTCGCGTGGGAGCGGCGAGGCGCTGTCCGTGGTGCAGATGATGGACCGCATGCGCGCGGACACGGGCGTCGACCCCGGCCGTTCGTACGTCACCGGCCTGTCCGCCGGGGGCGCGATGACCGCCGTCATGATGGCCGCCTACCCCGACCGGTTCGACGGAGGCGCGGTCGTCGCCGGCATCCCCTACCGCTGCGCGAGCAGCGTGGTGGACGCGTTCGGCTGCATGAACCCCGGCTCCGACCGCAGCGCCGCCCAGTGGGGCGACGCGGTGCGCGGCGCCTCCTCGCACACCGGCCCGTGGCCCACGCTGTCCGTCTGGCACGGCACCTCCGACACCACCGTCGCCCCCGTCAACCAGCGGGAACTCGTCGAGCAGTGGACGCACGTGCACGGCACCGACGCCACCGCCGACGCCTCCGACACCGTCGCCGGATACCCGCACCGCGTCTACCGGGACGCCGGGGGCGAACCCGTCGTCGAGGAGTACGAGATCACCGGCATGGGGCACGGGCAGCCCGTCGACCCGGGCAGCGGCGCCGGGCAGTGCGGCCGGGCCGCACCGTACGTGCTGGACGTCGGCATCTGCGCCGCCCACCACATCGCGCAGTTCTGGGGCATCGGTGGGGGCGACCCGGGCCCCGACCCCGACCCGGAACCCGGCGACGGCACGGCGGTGCTCGGCAGCGACGACGCGCGCGACGGCTACGTCAAGGCCGCCGCGGACGGCTCCTCCGCCACGGTCGGGACCCTGGAAGGCAGCCTCGGACTCGCCGTCGGCCGCGGCGTGGACGGGCGCCACAGCCGGACCGTGCTGTCCTTCGACACCTCCGCCCTGCCCGACGGCGCGACCGTCACCGGGGCGCACCTGACCGTCGCCCGCACCTCCGGCAGCGGCGACCCGTGGGCCGACCCGGCGGGGAACACGCTGGTGGCGGACGTGCACGGAGGCTGCCTGGGCGGCGGCTGCACGGTGGCGGCCGACGACTGGTCGGCACCCGCCGACGCGCCCGCCGCCGCACGGGTACCGCGTCCCGCCTCCGGAACGGCGGTATCCGGCGCCTTCGACGCCGCGGGGCTCGCCGCGATCGACCCCGCCGGGACGACGCAGGTGCGGCTGCGGTTCGCCCAGGCCCCGGCCGGTACGGCGTACGTCTTCCTCGGCGCGGCCGACCGGGCGACCCTGACCGTGACCTACCGGACCTGACCCCCGGGCGTCGCGCGTGCGGGCTGCCACCGGCCGGTCGGCAGCCCGCACCGCCCGCCGTCCCGTGCGAGGGCGAGGCGGCCCGCCGGACGCCCGTGCGCACTACTCCGCGTCGTGCACGAGCAGCGCGATCTGCACCCGGTTGTCCAGCGCCAGCTTGGTGAGGATGCGCGAGACGTGCGTCTTCACCGTCGGCACGCTCATGTACAGGCGCGCCGCGATCTCCGCGTTGGACCGGCCCTCGCCCACCGCCCGGGCGACCTCGCGCTCCCGGTCGCCCAGCGAGGCGAGCTGCGCGCGGGCCCGCGCCGCACGGACCGCGCGCGGGTCGTCGCCGTCGCCGCCCTCCTCCGCGACGCGCGCGATCAGCCGGCGGATCACCGCCGGAGACAGCACCGGCTCGCCCGCCGCCACCTTCCGCACCGCGTCCACGATCTCCTGCGGCGGGGTGTCCTTCAGCACGAACCCCGCGGCGCCCGCGCGCAACGCCCGCAGCACGTACGCGTCCGTGTGGAAGGTGGTCAGCGCGATCACCTCCGGCGGGTCCGGACGCTGCCGGAGCGCCTCCGTCGCCGCCAGGCCGTCCACCCTGGGCATGCGGACGTCCATCAGCACCACGTCCGGGGCGTGCGCGTCGACCAGGGCCTCCACCACGTCGCCGTCCGCCGCCTCGTCGACCACCTCGATGTCCGGCGCGCCGCCGAGCATCAGCCGCAGCCCGGACCGTACGAGGGCGTCGTCGTCGACCAGCAGGACGCGGTAAGGGGGCGAAGCTCTCACACCGCCCACGGTATCCGGGCCTCCACGCGGAAGTCGCCGCCCACCCGGCCGTGCACCAGTGTGCCGCCGGTGAGCCGCACGCGTTCGGCGAGCCCCACCAGCCCGTTGCCGCCGCCCGGGATCGCCGCCTCCCCGGCGCCCGGCACGCGGTTGCGCACCTCCACCGCCAGACCGTCGCCCGGCCCGCCCGCCACCCGTACCGTGACGCGCCGGCCGGCCGCGTGCTTCCGGGCGTTGGTCAGGCACTCCTGCACCACCCGGTAGGCCGTACGCCCCGCCGCGGCCGGCACCGCCCCGGGATCGGCGACCCGCCACTCGGTGACCACGTCCGCCCCCGCCTCCCGCGCCTCCTCCACCAGCCGCGTCACGTCCGCGAGAACCGGCTGCGGCCGCAGCGCCCCGCCCGGCTCCCGCAGCACGCCGACGACCTCGCGCAGGTCCTCCAGGGCCTGGTGCGCGCTGTCCCGTACGACGCCCGCCGCGCGCCGGATCTCCTCCCGCGGCGCGTCCGGATGGAACTCCAACGCGCCCGCGTGCACGCTCAGCAGCGACAGCCGGTGGGCGAGGACGTCGTGCATCTCGC
Source organism: Streptomyces sp. CNS606 (assembly GCF_000426325.1). Lineage (NCBI taxonomy): Bacteria > Bacillati > Actinomycetota > Actinomycetes > Kitasatosporales > Streptomycetaceae > Streptomyces > Streptomyces sp. CNS606. Next base: position 51,123 of record NZ_KE384522.1, on the reverse strand, counting down.
GGGCGATGCCCTCGCGGGCCTCCCGCCGCGCCTCCTCGGCGGCCCGTTCCGCGCGCTCCCGCAGCGAGGCGATCAGCTGGCGCCGGGAACGCACGTACAGGCCCCAGCTCAGCGCGGCGGCCACCAGCGCGAAGTAGGTCAGTGCGCTGTCCGTCTCCTCGGCGCCCGGGTCCGGGGCGCGGGCCAGGAAGACCGGCACCGGCGCGTACGCCAGGGCGGCGAGCCACGCGGTGGTGCGCGGCGGGCGCAGCACGGCCACCGTGTAGAGCGCCGCCAGCGTCGCGCCGGTGACGAAGTGCGAGACGGTGCCCGCCACCAGCAGCGCCACCGCGAGCTGCACCGGCCACCGCCGCCGCAGGAACAGCGCACCGCACGCCAGCGCGCCGGTCGCCTGGTCGGCGGCCAGCAGCGCGGGCGACAGGCCCGGGTCGACCACCACCGAATCGGCGGTCAGCACCGAGAAGCCCGCCGCGGCGAGGAAGAGACCGACGTCGGCCGACCGGTCCCGCGTCGTGGGGCGCATCACCGCCGAATGTACGGGCCGCCGCGCCTCGCCGCGCTCTGTTGATCGCCGCCCCGCGCGAGCATGAACCGAAGGACGACACGGCCGCCGACATCCCGGTACTTCCGTCGTACCCGCCCGATGCCGACGGCCGATACCGCCCGCCCACGCCGCCCGGCAGCCTCGACGCCATGAAGGGCTTCCTCGGATTCGTGTGCTTCGTCCTCCTCAGCCAGGGCGTCGGCGGCCTCCTGCACACCTGGACGGACGGCTGGTTCTCCCTGTGGGCGCTGACCCACCGCATCGGCTTCCTGGACGGCTACCACGTGTACGTCGACGTGCTGCTGATCGTTCTCGGCCTCGCCGTCGGCACGGCGGGCGAGAAGGTCAAGGCCCCGGCCTGACCGGTCACTTCAGGGCGGCGACACCCTCCTCGTCCCGACGCGGCTGCCGGGTGTCCGGGAGCCGCAGCACGCACAGCAGACTGGCCGCGCACACCGCGGCCAGGTAACCGCCCACCGCCCACTCCGCCGTCCCGGCCCCCGCCGAGGCGGCGATCCGCGTGGCGGCGAGCGGGGCGACCGCCCCGCCGAGGACGGCGCCCAGGTTGTACGACACGGCCGTGCCCGTGCAGCGCACCCGGGCGGCGAACAGCTCGGGCAGATACGCGCCCTGCACGCCCAGCATCACCACCAGCGCCAGCAGCGTCACCGCCGCGCCCACCGCGATCCACACCGGCTCACCGGTGCGGAGCAGCAGCAGGTACGGCACGATGCACACCACCATCGCCGCGTACCCGGCCAGGCTCATCCGGCGGCGGCCGAAGCGGTCGCCCAGCGCCGCCGCCACCGGCGTCGCGAGGCCCATCACCGCGACCGCGGCCATCAGGCAGGCGAGCATCGTCGTCGGGTCCAGCCCCAGCGGGCCGGTGGCGTGCGCGAGCGACCACGCGACGACGCCGTAGTACAGGGCGTACGCCCCGGCGGTCGCACCCGCCACCAGCAGCACCCGGCGGCCGTGCCCGCGCACCACCTCCGCGAACGGAGCCGCCGCACGCCCCTCGGCCGCCACCCGCCGGAACTCCGGCGTCTCGCCCAGCCCGTGGCGCAGCGCGTACCCGGCGACCATCAGCACGCCCGCCGCCCAGAACGGCACCCGCCAGCCCCAGGCGAGGAACGCCTCCTCACTCAGCCCCGCGGACATCGCCAGCATCAGCCCGTTCGCCAGCAGGTAGCCGACCGCCGGCCCGACCTGCGGGAAACCCGCCCACAGCCCGCGCCGGTGCGGCGGAGCGTGCTCCGACGCGAGCAGGACGGCCCCGGTCCACTCGCCGCCGACGCCCAGACCCTGCACGAAGCGCAGCAGCACCAGCAGGGCGGGCGCGGCGACGCCGAGGGTGTCGTAGCCGGGCAGCAGCCCCACACCGACCGTCGCCAGGCCGGTCGTCAGCAGCGAACCGAGCAGCACCCTGCGACGCCCGAACCGGTCCCCGACGTGACCGAACAGCACCGAACCCAGCGGGCGGGCCAGGAACCCGGCGGCGAACGCGCCGAAGGCGGCCAGCAGCCCGGCCGTGGGGGAGAAGGTCGGGAAGAACAGCGGACCGAACACGAGCGCGGCGGCGACGCCGTAGACGCTGAAGTCGTAGTACTCGATGGCGGTTCCGGCGAAGCACGCGGCGGCGATCCGCCCCATCCGCGGGCGCCCCGCCGCCGGTCCGGCCGACGTGGCGAGCCGCGACGCCCCCGCGGTGCCGGGTGCCTGGTTCGTGCCGTCCCCGTCCGGGCCGTGGGGCTGCGCCGTGCGCACCGGCGCGGCGGAGGGGACCCTCGACCCCGTCGGGCGACACCGGTCGGCCGCGCCCTCCCGCCGCTCGGGCCCGCCTCCCGCTCCGGGGGGCTCGCCCCGCAGCCCTGCGGGCGGCACCGCCGGATCGACGGCTGCGGACGCCTGCGGCGGCTCGGCAGCCTCCGGGTGGTGGTCCGTCATCCCGGTGCGCCTCTTCCGTCGGTGGTGACGTCGGCGAGCCAGTCGCGGGCGCGGGCGTCGAAGTCGAGGGCGGCGCGCGCGCCCCGCAGCCGCAGCGGGGCGAGTTCGGTCCGCATCCGCGCCACCGCGCCGACGAGCCGCGCCGACCGCACGCCCTCCGTCAGATCCAGTGCATGCCCCCATGTGGTGCAGGCGCGCTCGACCTTGCCCTGACGGCACTGCATGGCACCGGTGTGCGCGAGGCTGAGCGCGGCGATGCGGCGCTGCGCCCCGCCGCCGCCGGAGCTCCACTCCGCGCGCGCGAAGTGGGCCTCCGCGAGGGCGGGTTCGCCCAGCGCGGCGGCCGCCTTCCCCAGGTGGTTGCGCACGCAGGCCGCCGACGCCCCCCAGAGCGCGGCCCAGTACGGCAGGGCGCGTTCGTCGGCGCCCTCCCCGAGCCGCAGGGCGCGGGAGGACTCCGCGAACGCCTCCCGGCGCCGCCCCTGCACGGCGAACGCCCGCGCCCGGGTGGCGGCGTAGAGCGACGCCGACGCCGGGTCGGCCCGCGTGCCCAGGCGTTCCAGCGCCGCGTCCATCAGCTGCACCGTGTGCTCGGGACGACCGCACTCCATCCCGTGGTGCGCCATGACGCGCAGCACGAACGCCTCGTGCGCCGGTTCGCCCGCCGCACGGGCGAACGCCAGGGCGCGCAGGTAGTAGCGCTGTGCCAGCCCGGGCCGGTTCCCGTCGTACGCCTTCCAGCCCGCCAGGTACGCCAGGCACCCGGCGGTGGTGAGCATCTGCCGCCGCTGCGTCTCGGAGCGGAACCGTGCGCGGCAGAACGCGGCCACGTCCGAGTGCAGGTACTGCACGACCGCGGACACGCCGTGCCGGCCTCCGTGGCGTTCGTCGGCCAGGGTGAACAGCTCCAGCATGGCGCGTGCCGCGGCGACGTCCCCCGCCCCGGCGCGGGCGCCGCCACCAGCCGTACCCACGACTCCGGCGCGGGCCGCGACCTCCTCCGCCCGGTGCGCCGGCACCGCCGCGAGGGCGACCGCGTAGGCGGCCCGCACCGTCTCCGTACGGCCCGCCAGGTCGTCGCGGGTGAGCCGCGTCAGCGCGGCCACCGGATCCTCACCGAGTGCTCCGCCGTCCGTGGCGAAGGAACCGTCGCCGGGGGATCCGGGCCCGGCCGCCGCCCCGCCGCCGCCCGCGTCCGCGCCACCGCTCGACGTCCCGTACCCCGGTGTGTGCAGGCCGAGTTGCTCCGGCACCAGGGCCCGGCCCAGCCGGCGGGCGAGCGCCTCCGTCAGCGCGCGGGCGGTCGTCGCGGAAGGCCGGGTGCCGGCCACCCAGTGCGCGACCGCGGAGGAGTTGGTGCGCGGCCGGCCGCCGCTCTCGGCGGCCACCGACCTGACGTCCCTGGCGATCTCGGCGTAGGTGCAGCCCGCCTCGTGAATCGCCCGCCGGAGGCGGTCGTTCGGCGTCCTGGTGCCCAAGTTTCGCTCCGTTCGGTGCGGTTAAGCGGATTAAGCGAGTGGGCGGGGAGCAGAGCCTACACACACTCAGCACGGGCTCGTTGACTTTCTGTAAGGAAGAACCCGCGCGAGGTGATCCGTCCCATGGTGGACGGACGTAAGGACGTCGGGACGACGAGAAGGGGCTCGGCCACGCATGCGGTGGTACGGGAGTGACGGCGGTTTCCCGTGGTGTCGGTTTACGCGCTCCCGGCGACGGACACTCCGCGAGCCGAGGAGAACGGCTCCGGGAGCGGCGCGGAGCCGGAAGGCGACCCGGCGAGAGCGGGATCGGGGTGCGGCGGGCCGCCGCACCGACGGGGAAGGCGGGAAGAACATGTATGTCGCGGTCGAACGTGAGCTGGAGTTCTGGCTGGCGATGTCGCCCAGGCGCGGCATCCCGGTGCCGGCGCGGCTGAGTTACCGGGAGGACGATCCGCTCGCGGTGCACTTCACCTTCCACGTCGGCACCGAGGCGCCGGTCGAGTGGAGTTTCGCGCGCGACCTGCTGGCCGAGGGGCTGCGCAGACCCTGCGGGCGCGGCGACGTGCGGCTGTGGCCGACGACCGTCGCCGGCCGCGCGGTGCTGTACGTGGCGCTCGCCTCGCTCGACGGTGACGCGTTGCTGACCGCGCCCGCCGAAGAGGTGCGCTCCTGGCTGCACCTCACGCACCGGCTGGTCGCCCCCGGCACCGAGTCCGTCGCCCAGGCGCTGGACGCGGAACTGGACGCCGTACTGGCCGCTGCGCCGACGAGCGAGGCGCCGACCGACGACCTGTAGCCCGGGCCGGACGGGAGCGAGGGGTCCGCGCACGAAGCGTGAACGCGCGCTGAGGGCCACTCGGCTCAGGGCGAACGCGCGTCCTGTGGACGGCTCCCGCGCCCTGCGGCAGCCTGGGATCATGACGGTGGGCTTCAGCGGCGACGTCGCCGAGTACTACGCGAAATACCGGCGCGGCTACCCGGAGCAGGCGCTGGACGCCCTCCAGGAGACGTTCGCGCTGACCCGCGACGACCTCGTGCTGGACCTCGGGTGCGGCACCGGACAGCTCGCCGTGCCCCTCGCCGCTCGCGTCCGCGCCATCCTGGGCCTCGACCCCGAGCCCGACATGCTGCGCCTCGCGCGCGCCACGGCCGCCGAGCAGGGCGTGCACAACGTCTCCTGGCTGCTCGGCGCCGACACCGACGTCCCGGCGCTGGGCGCGGCCCTCGGCCCCCGAGCCCTGGGGGCGGCCGTGATCGGCCAGGCCGTGCACTGGATGCGCCACGAGGAGCTGTTCCGCGCCCTCTCCCCGCTGATCCGCCCCGGCGGAGGCGTCGCGGTGCTGGCCAACGGCACCCCGCTGTGGCTCCAGGACACCGACTGGTCGAGATCCCTCCGCGACTGCCTGGAGGCGTACTTCCGCCAGCCGCTGCGCGCCACCTGCGGCACCGGAGACCAGGACCGCCTGGACTACGCCCGGGGACTGCGCGACGCCGGGTTCACCGGCGTGCGGGAGCTGGCCGTGGAGTACGAGGACCGGCTCGGCGTGGACCAGCTCGTCGGCACCGTCTTCTCGGCCATCCCCGCGGAGGACCTGCCCGCGCCGCCCGACCGCCCGGCACTCGCCGCGCGCATCCGCGCCGCGCTGCCGGACGTGCGCCACGTCATCGAGTCGGTGCGGGTGTCCCTGGTGGTCGGCCGGGCGCCCCACCCTGTGTCGCCGGACAACGCGGGCGCGCCGCCCGGAGAACGGCCCGCACGAACCTTTCCGGCCGCTCAGGCGTAGAAGGCCCGCTCCAGGCGGCGGCGCAGCTCCGTACGCAGACTGCCCGGCGGAGCCGGAGCCGCCGCCACGAGCGAGGCGGCGATGTCCCGCAGCCGGGTGTTGGTGTGCTGCGAGTGCCGCCGCAGGATGGCCAGCGCCGCCTCGGCGTCCACGCCGTACACGCCCATCACGATGCCCCGCGCCAGGTCGACGTCCTCCTGGCTGTCGCGGGCCGCGGCGATCGCCTCGTCCGCGATCTCGCGCACCTGGCGGTTGACGGCATCGGTGACGTCGACGAAGAAACCGCGCAGGCCGATCAGGCGGCCGTCGGCGTCCGACTGGCCGTCGCCGACGACGACCACCCGGCGCACCCGGCCGTCCGCGGCGACGATCCGGTGGTAGCAGCTGTACGGTTCGCCGTCCGCGAGGCACCCCTCCAGCAGCGCGCGGGCGTGCTCGCGGTCGTCCCGGTGCTGGTGCTCCCGCAGCAGCTTGGTGGTCGGGGTCACCTGGCCGGGGGTGAGGCCGTGCAGGATGAAGACCTCGTCCGACCACCACCACGAGTCGGCGACGACGTCGTAGCGGTAGACCCCCGTCAGTTCGCCCGTCGGCTCACCCGTCGGTTCACCCGACGGCTCTGTGACCTCGGCGACCTCGGCATCCTCGGCCATCGGACCTCCCGCACCCTCCCCGGCCTTCCACGGACCCCCGTCACGCTGCCCAACCTACCTCGCGCGGACCACGGGCACAGGCCCGGTCGGTGCCCGGAACAGGCGAATCGAGGCCCGCCGCGGGAATACGAGGCCGAGGGACGGTTACACGACAGGGAGCCCGCTCGGTCAGAAAGCGGCCCTGTGGGACAGCGTGGGTCGGTGTCGTCCGCGGCGGCACCCCCACGCGACCCGAAGCGGGGCCGGCCGGCCCCCGCCGCAATCGTGCGTCCGTCCCGCCGCCCACCGCGCCCGTTTCGCCTCCGGGCGACCGGCCACCCGTAGGCGCGTGACCGCCTCCTCCGCTCCCGACTCCTCCGCTCCCGGCACCGTCGCCCACGGCTCCGCCGCGGGCCGGTGGGTGCTGGCCGCCACCGTGCTGGGCTCCGCGATGGGCTTCCTGGACGCGACGGTCGTCAACGTCGCGCTCCCCGCGATCGGGGACGACCTCGACGCCGACGTGTCCGAACTCCAGTGGGTGCTGGACGGCTACCTGCTCACCCTCGCCGCACTGATCCTGCTCGGCGGCTCGCTCGCCGACCGCTACGGACGCCGACGCGTCTTCTCCGCGGGCGTGGTCTGCTTCACGCTGCCCTCCGTGCTGTGCGCCCTCGCCCCCGACCCGCTGACGCTGATCATCGCCCGTGCGCTCCAGGGCGTCGGCGCGGCACTGCTGACGCCCGGCAGCCTGGCCATCATCCAGGCCGCCTACCGGCCGGAGGACCGGTCCCGCGCCATCGGGGCCTGGTCGGCGCTCTCCGGCGTCGCCTCCGCGCTCGGGCCGCTCGTCGGCGGCTACCTGATCGACGCGCTGTCCTGGCGCTGGATCTTCCTGATCAACGTGCCCATCGGCCTCCTCGTGCTGGCCGCCGCCGCACGGCACGTGCCGGAGAGCCGCGACCCCACCGTCACCGGCCGCCTGGACCTGCGCGGCGGGCTGCTGGCCACGCTCGCCCTGGGCTGCCTCACCTACGCCCTGATCGAAGGTCCGCGTGGCCACCTCTCCGCCTGGGTGATCGGCGCGGCCCTCCTCGTCGGCCTCGTCGCCTCGGCCGCCTTCGTGGTCACCGAACGGCGGGCGCGGACGCCGATGCTGCCCTTCGCGGTCTTCTCCTCGCGGCAGTTCCTCGCCGCAAACGCGGTCACCGTCGTCGTGTACGCGGCGCTCGGTGGCGTCTTCTTCCTGCTCGTGGTCTTCCTGCAGACCTCGCTCGGCTACTCGCCGCTCGAGGCGGGGATCGCCTCGCTGCCGGTGACCCTGCTGATGCTGCTGCTCTCCTCCCGCGCCGGCGGGCTGGCGCAGCGCATCGGCCCGCGCCTGCCGCTCACCGTCGGGCCGCTGCTGCTGGCCTGCGGCATGCTGCTGATGCTGCGCATCGAGGCGGGCAGCGGCTACGCGACCGCCGTGCTCCCGGCCGTCGTCGTCTTCGGCCTGGGCCTGTCCGCCACCGTCGCCCCCGTCACCGCCACCGTCCTCGCCGCCGCCCCCGCGGAACACTCCGGAGTGGCCTCCGGCATCAACAACGCCGTCTCCCGCGTCGCCCAGCTCGCCGCCGTCGCCGCGCTCCCGCCGCTCGCCGGGATCGCGGGTCGCGACTTCACCGACCCCGGCGCCCTGACCGACGGCTTCCACACGGCCATGCTGATCACCGCGGCTGTCGCCGCCGCCGGTGGCCTCCTCGCCCTCTTCACCATCCGGGGCGACGTCCTCGCGGAGCCCGCTGCGCCCCCGGAGCCCCCGGAACCCGTGCCGCCGGGCGCACCCCCGGCAGACGAGGCGGAACGGGAGCGGGAGGCCGCGCCGCGCACCGTGAAGCGTGCGGCGGCCGAACCCTGCCCGTACGAGTGCCCGATGGCCGGCGCTCCGCTCCGCGCGCCCCCGCCCGGAGAGCGCTGAGCGCGTTCCGCCCCCGGGGGCGGAACGGGCCGCCGTCGGGCGGTACCGCACCGGGTCCGGGCAGTTCCCGCCGGAGGGCCGGGGCGACGAATACGACCGGGCGTTCCCGCGAAGCGCCCCGGTCGGCGAGACTGCTGGCAACAGACCGTCACCACCGAGGAGCAGCCCGATGACCGACGATCCTTCCCCCGCCTTCGACGCCTCCGTGCCGCACTCCGCGCGCATCTGGAACTACCTCCTGGGGGGCAAGGACAACTACCCCGTCGACCGGGCGGCCGGGGACAAGATCTGCGAACTCTTCCCCGGCATGGTCGACGTGACCCGGCACTCGCGCGCGTTCATCGGACGCACCGTCCGCCACTTGGCGGGGGAGGAAGGCATACGGCAGTTCCTGGACATCGGCACCGGTCTCCCCACGGTCGACAACACCCACGAGATCGCCCAGCGGGTGGCCCCCGAGTCGCGGATCGTCTACGTCGACAACGACCCCCTCGTCCTGGTGCACGCCGAAGCCCTGCTGACCAGCCGTCCGGAGGGCGTGACGGCATACATCGAGGCCGATGCGCGCGACCCGGAGAGCATCCTGGAACAGGCTGCGGAGACCCTCGACTTCTCCCGGCCGGTCGGCCTGATGCTGATGGGCATCCTCGGCCTGGTCCCGGACTACGACCAGGCCCGGTCGGTCGTCTCCCGGCTGATGGAAGCCCTCCCGCCGGGCAGCTACCTCGGGCTGAACGACGGCACCAGCACCGACCCCGCGTACGTCGAGGCCATCCGTCGCCACAACGCGTCCAAGCCGGCCGCGCCGTACGCGCCCCGCACCCCGGAGCAGCTCGCCGGTTATTTCGAGGGCCTGGAGATGCTGGAGCCCGGCGTGGTGACCTGCTCCCGCTGGCGCCCGGAGGCCATGCCGTGGGGCGAGCCGCCCGAGGTCGCCTGCTACGGGGGAGTCGGCCGCAAGAACGGCTGAACGTCCCACTCGCTCCCCGCCCCCGGCGTGGGGGAGGGGCCCCGCCGCGCCTGTCCGCAACGGCGCGGCGGGGCGGCCCCGGCCGTTTCCGGAACGGCCCGCGGCATGGCGGGAGCGCTCCCACGATCCCCGGGCGTATTCTTCCTCCTGTACGACGGGCCCGGCGCTCAGCAGGGGTTCTCGACGGCCAGGAGTGCTGGGAGCGCTCTCACGAAGGGTGCTCGCGGACCCGGAAGAAGTCGGCAGGAGGCCGTCATGGTGCAGCGGAGGCCGGCAGGGCGGCCCACCCTGGAGGAGGTCGCGGCCCGCGCCGGAGTCGGGCGCGGGACCGTCTCCCGCGTGGTCAACAAATCGCCCCGGGTCCGGGAGTCGACGCGCCTCGTCGTCGAGCAGGCGATCGCCGAACTCGGCTACGTCCCCAACCGCGCCGCCCGCGCCCTGGCCGGCAACCGCACCGACGCCATCGCCCTGGTGATCCCCGAGCACCAGAAACGCCTGTTCGCCGAACCGTACTTCTCCGACCTCATCCACGGCGTGGGGGACGAACTCGCCGACAGCGAGATGCAGTTGCTGCTGACCTTCGTCCGCTCGGACAAAGAACGCCGACGCTTCGTGCAGTACGCCCGCGCCGGACGGATCGACGGCGTCCTGCTCGCCTCCATGCACGTCGACGACCCGCTGCCCGACACCCTCGCCGCACTCGGCGTGCCCACCGTGATGAGCGGACGCCGCTCCGCCGAGGAGCCCTGCTCCTACGTCGACAGCGACAACGTCGGCGGCGCGAGGGCCGCGGTCCGGCACCTCCTCGACTCCGGGCGGACCACCGTCGCCAGCGTCGCCGGACCCGCCGACATGTACGTCGCCCAGTGCCGCCTGGCCGGCTACCGGCAGGCGCTCGACGCCGCAGGACGGCCGTACGACCCCGCGCTGGTGGCCGCGGCCGACTTCACCGAAGCCGGCGGACGGGCCGCCACCGAACGGCTGCTGCGCGACGCACCCGGACTGGACGCCGTGTTCGCCGCCTCCGACCCGATGGCGCTCGGCGCGCTCGGAGCCCTGCGGGCCGCCGGCCGCAGGGTGCCGGAGGACGTGGCCGTCGTCGGGTTCGAGGACTCCGCACTCGCCCGCCACTCCGACCCCCCGCTGACCACCGTCCGCCAGCCCATCGAGGAGATGGGCCGCACCATGATCCGCGTCCTCCTGGAGGAGATCGCGACGCCCGGCACCGCGTGGCGCCACGTCATCCTGCGCACCGAGCTGGTCCACCGCGCCTCGGCGTGACCGGAGCCGCCCCCCGCGACGGCTCCGGTCACGCCTCCGGCGCGGAACCGCCCCCCGGCCGGAGGCTCTCCGCGACGCGTGCGAGCGCACGCGGCGCCGGAATCCACGCCCCCGGAGCCGCGCCCGGGCGGCGGGACGCCCGCCACGCCTGGTGGGCCGCGTGCAGACCGGTCTCCAGGTCCACGATCTCCCGGCTCCCGACCATGCAGAACGCCTCCACCAGCGGCACGAGTCCGCCGTCGGCGTGGTCGGCGCGCTCCATCCGGGCCAGCAGCTCGACCCGGCGCCGCAGCGCGTGGTCCAGGTCCGGGCGCAGCAGCGCCGGCAGCCCCTCCTCCCGCTCGCCCGTGCGGGGCCGGGCATCGGGGCCCGCGTCCGAGCCCCTGCCCGCGTCGGTGTCGGTGTCGGTGTCGGTGCGGTACCACCACCGGCCGTCCCGGCCGCGGGCGAGCTGGCCACGCGGCGCCGCGGGCCGCGGCGAGCGGAGCGGGCGGTAGACGGTGAGCGCCTCGGCGTCGGGCGGACGCCGGACGCTTCGGGGGAGCAAGGGCATGGGACGGCCTTCCTCACAGGTGGGCGTGTGACGGTCGGTGCGGGCGGGCGGCTGCTTCTCAGCCCGTCGGAGCGCTGGTCGGCTGACGGGGGATGAAGAGGGAGCCGGGCGCGGGTGCGGCCGCCGGCGGCCGCGCGGCCCGCCGCGCCAGCAGCGCCGTCTGCGTGGTCGCGAGCACCAGCACCTCGAGCAGGTGGTCCGGCCAGGGCCCGGCCTCACGGCCCCGGACGCCCGCCAGCACCGCGAACGGCCCCCGGTCGCCGACCGCGGCGAGCAGCACGTGATCCCCGCCCGCCGTACGCACGGCGGCACCGGACGGGCCGGTGCCGTGCGCACGGGCCTCCAGCAGCGCCTCCTCGCACCCGTCGCCGGCCAGCAGCCGCCAGCCCGTGCTCGACGGCTCGGCGAGGTAGACACCGGCGTCCGTGGACTCCCCGAGGTGCGCCAGCAGGCCGTCCGGCCCGTCTCCCGCGCGGTACAGGCCGTCCACGCAGCGCATCAGGGCGGCCAGCCGCAGGGCGTGGGCGGCGGCCGCGTGGTGACGGGCCGCCCGTACCGCCGCGACGACCTGCCAGGCCGGCGCCGGGCGTACCGGGACGAGCAGCGGCAGCCCGGCCGCGGACGTGGCCTCGCCGAGCGCCGACACCGTGCCCGGGTCCGGCGGCTCGTGCCCCGGCCCGGCCAGCACCACCGCTCCGGCCCGCTGCCGGGTGAGGATCCGCGCCACGTCGCCCACCCGGGCACCGGCACGGCACGCGTCGGGCGGAAGAACGGCGAGCGCCCCGGGCCGCAGGTCACGAGGGGAGGAGCCGTCGGCCCCGCACACCTCCGCCTGCTCCACGGTGTACCGGCCGTGCTCCTCGGCCCGCCCCGGCACCGGGTAGAGGTACGTCAACAGCGGGTTCCCGCCGTCCGTCAGGTCGCGAAGGGTCAGCACGTCCGGCCTCCCGGGCAGGTCGAGGACGGGCATCGCGCTCCCGGCCGACTTTCACGAAACGGCCGTGCCCACGATGCGGCGCCGGGCGGGACGGCCCGACTGTCACGAGCGTGTCAAGCCCACCTGCGGCTTTCCCAGAGCGACTTTTTCCCCGTGAATAATGTCAGGGAAAGGCCGAGAAGGGACGGAACATGAAACGTGCAGGTCAGCCCGAGAAACTGCAGAACCTTCTCCGCGCCGCGCGCGCCCGCGTGTCACCCGAACAGGTGGGGCTCACCGCCCCCGCGGACCCCCGCGGACGGCACGCCGAGGGCCTCACCCAGAACGACATGGACACCCTGCTCGCCGCCCGCCCCGACACGTACGCCCGGCTGGAACGCGGAAAGATCCAGCGCCCCTCCCGCGAACTCCTCGAAGGCGTCGGCCGCGCCCTGGAACTCACCGCGACCGAATGGCGGGAACTGTGGGCCTACGCGCTCGGCCAGGAGCCGCCGGACGTCCTCGACCCGCACGCGGACACCCACATCCCCCAGGTGTGGCACCGCATCTGCGGCGAACTGGCCAGCATGGCCTACATCATCAGCGGCGACTGGACCCTGCTCGGCCACAACCCCGCGTTCACCGAACTCTTCCCCGGCGCACGGCCGCCGAGCAACGTCCTCCGCTGGATGCTGCTCGACGACGAGGCACGCGGACGCACCCTGGTCGACTGGGAGACCGCGTGGGCCCCGGCCGTCATGTCGCAACTCCGCATCGCGCACGCCGCCCGCCCCTACCAGCACACGCTCACCCGCATCGTGCACGAGGTGATGGACGACCCGGTCGCCGGCCCGCTCTACCGGCGCGACCCCCGCGCCGAGATGCACCCCGACGGCGACGTACGTCCCCTCCACCACCCTCGCCTCGGCCCCGGCCACGCCCACATCGGCGCCGCCAACCTGATCGCCGCCGCGGGCGCCCGCTTCATGGTCGTCCACTTCACCCCCGGCCCCGCCGCCCCCGTTCCGGCCCCTTCCTGAGCCCAGGGCGGTGTTCCCCTCGGCCCCGGTTCTCCCTACGCTCGAACCGGAGTGCCGGTACATTCGCTTCGCCCGCCACGGGCTCCGAAGCTGGGGGGAACATGACGGTCGCGTACTCGGCCCGGCCCGAGGTCGCCGTACCCGCGCACGAGGTGACCACGGACCAGATCCTCGCCGACATCACGGCGAGACACCCCGGGCACCCCAAGCTCGCGGCCATCCGGCGCGTGATATCCCGCCTCGGCGTCGAACGCCGTCGGTTCATGCGCCCGCTGCCCGAGGTCACCGGCACGACCGAGATCGCCGCACGCAACCGGCAGGCCTACGAGGACGCCCGGGACCACGCCGTGCCGGCCGTCTCCCGCCTGCTGGACCGCACCGGCACCGACCCCTCCCGCGTGGACGCCGTCGTCACCAGCCACACCACCTCCTGGACCTCCCCCGGTCTCGACGTGGCGCTCTGCAACGCGTTCGGACTCCGCCCCGACGCCGCCCGCGTCCCCATGGGCAGCCTCGGCTGCGTCGGCGGCGCGCACGCCCTCGCCCGCGCCGCGGACCTCCTGCGCACCGGCCGCGCCGAAACGGTCCTGGTGGTCGTCGCCGAGACGCTGAGCACCGTCTACCAGCACGCCGACACCACGCTCGAAGCCATGATCTACAAGGCGCTGTTCGGCGACTCCGCCGCCGCCACCCTCGTCACCCGCGCACCGGCCGGCCCGGGCTTCGCCGTCACCGACCACACCGAGATCCTGCTGCCCCACAGCACCGACCGCTACCGCGGCCGACTCGACGCCGGCGGCCTCCACTTCGACTCCACCGGCGCCGCGCTCACCGCCACCGGCGACGTCCTGCCCCACCTGCGGCCCTGGCTCGACACCCACCCCGCCTCCGCGTGGGCCGTCGTCCACCCCGGCGGACCGCGCATCCTCACCGACACGGCCGCAGCCCTCGGCCTCGACGCCGAACGCGACCTCCGCCACTCCTGGCACAGCCTCCGTGAACGCGGCAACCTCGGCGGCGCCGCCGTCCTCGACGTCCTCGCCCGACACCACGACGACCCGCCCCCGCCCGGCGCCCCCGGCCTCCTCCTCGCCTACGGCCCCGGCTTCACCGCCACCGCCCTCACCGGCCACTGGCACACGCCCTGACGCCCCATGATGCTGACTCAGCGCTCGAGCCGGCTCGGAAAGGGGAAGTAGCCCTCCAGGAAGCCCCCGATCCTCGCAGCAACGGCCTCCTGCTGCTCCGGAGGCGTGTGCACGTCGTTCAGCCGGCGCGGTGTCTGCCCGCCCGTCACGATGTAGACGTTGCATACGAAGGGCGGGTACTTCTCCAGGGAGCGCGCAGGGGGTACTTCAGCTCGTCGTGATCCGTGTACCGCGAAGCGCCGGTCTCGCGGGCGGGTACGCCGGACCCATCTCCGGTGGGGTACTTCTCCCGCTTGGCGCGGGGCTCCGGATCGGCTCCGTCCACGGAAGGCGGAGAAGGCCGTGGCCGGTCGGACTGCGGCCCGGGAGGAACCGCAGCCCGGCGAGAGCGGCTGCGGTCCCCGCGACCCAAGCCCTCAGCACTCGATGACGTTGACGGCGAGGCCGCCGCGGGCGGTCTCCTTGTACTTGACCTTCATGTCGGCGCCGGTGTCCTTCATCGTCTTGATGGCCTTGTCCAGCGAGACGTGGTGGCGGCCGTCGCCCCGCAGGGACATGCGCGCGGCGGTGACGGCCTTGACCGACGCCATGCCGTTGCGCTCGATGCAGGGGATCTGGACGAGGCCGCCGACCGGGTCGCAGGTGAGGCCGAGGTTGTGCTCGATGCCGATCTCGGCGGCGTTCTCGACCTGTTCGGGGGAGCCGCCGAGGATTTCGGCGAGGCCGCCGGCGGCCATGGAGCAGGCCGAGCCGACCTCGCCCTGGCAGCCGACCTCGGCGCCGGAGATGGAGGCGTTCTCCTTGAAGAGCATGCCGATGGCGCCGGCCGCCAGCAGGAAGCGCACAACCGTTTCGTCATCGGTGCCGGGGACGAAGTTCATCGCGTAGTGCAGGACGGCCGGGATGATGCCGGCCGCGCCGTTCGTCGGGGCAGTGACGACGCGGCCGCCCGCGGCGTTCTCCTCGTTGACGGCCATGGCGTAGAGGGTGACCCACTCCATGGCGTGCGCTTCGGCGTTGCGCTCGGCGCGCAGCTGGCGCGCGGAGGTCGCGGCGCGGCGGCGGACCTTGAGGCCGCCGGGGAGGATGCCCTCCTGAGCGAGCCCGCGCGCGACGCACGCCTGCATCACGCGCCAGATCTCCAGCAGCCCTTCGCGGATCTCGGCCTCGGTGCGCCAGGCCTTCTCGTTCTCCAGCATCAGCGCGGAGATGGACAGGCCGGTCTCCTGCGTCAGGCGCAGCAGTTCGTCGCCGGTGCGGAACGGGTACCGCAGCTCGGTGTCGTCCAGCTTGATGCGGTCCTCGCCGACGGCGTCCTCGTCGACGACGAAGCCGCCGCCGACCGAGTAGTAGGTCTTCTCCAGCAGGGGGGCGCCGTCCTCGTCGTAGGCGCACAGCGTCATGCCGTTGGCGTGGTACGGGAGGGAGCGGCGGCGGTGGAGGATCAGTTCCTTCGACTCGTCGAACGCGATCTCGTGCGCGTCGCCTATCTCGGCGGCGAGGAGGCGGAGCCGGCCGTCGTGGCGGATGCGCTGCACCCAGGCGTCGGCCTGCTCGACGTCCACGGTGGCGGGGGAGTGGCCCTCCAGGCCGAGGAGTACGGCCTTGGGAGTGCCGTGGCCGTGGCCGGTCGCGCCGAGGGAGCCGAAGAGTTCCGCCCGCACGGAGGTGGTCTGTGCGAGGACGCCCTCGTTCTTGAGGCGGCGGGCGAACATGCGGGCCGCGCGCATCGGGCCGACCGTGTGCGAGCTGGAGGGGCCGATGCCGATGGAGAAGAGGTCGAAGACGGAGATGGCCATGGTGGGCGGACTCCCTTGTCCGTTGGGGGTGGACGGGCCCGCGCCGGGGTCGCCGGCGCGGGCCCGCCGTGGTGCTACTTGTTCAGACCCGGGTAGAGCGGGTGCTTCGCGGCCAGCGCGCTGACGCGGGCCTTCAGCGCCTGGGCCTTGCCGTCGTCGAAGCCGGGCTTGAGCGCCTCGGCGATGACGTCGGCGACCTCGCGGAAGTCGTCCGCCTGGAAGCCGCGGGTGGCCAGCGCCGGGGTGCCGATGCGCAGGCCGGAGGTGACCATCGGGGGGCGCGGGTCGTTCGGCACCGCGTTGCGGTTGACGGTGATGCCGACCTCGTGGAGGCGGTCCTCGGCCTGCTGGCCGTCCAGGTCGCTGTGCCGCAGGTCGACGAGGACCAGGTGCACGTCGGTGCCGCCGGAGAGCACGGACACGCCGGCGTCGACCGCGTCCTGCTGGAGCAGGCGCTCGGCGAGGATGCGGGCGCCGTCCAGGGTGCGCTGCTGGCGCTCCTTGAACTCCTCGCTCGCCGCGATCTTGAACGACACGGCCTTGGCCGCGATCACGTGCTCCAGCGGGCCGCCCTGCTGACCGGGGAACACCGCCGAGTTGATCTTCTTGGCGAAGTCCTTCTTGGACAGGATCACGCCGCCGCGCGGGCCGCCGAGCGTCTTGTGCGTGGTGGTGGTGACCACGTCGGCGTACGGCACGGGCGACGGGTGGAGCCCGGCGGCGACCAGGCCGGCGAAGTGCGCCATGTCGACCATCAGCAGCGCGCCGACCTCGTCGGCGATGCGGCGGAAGGCGGCGAAGTCGAGCTGCCGCGGGTACGCGGACCAGCCGGCGACGATCATCTGCGGCCGGTGCTCCTTGGCGAGCTGCTCGACCTCGTCCATGTCGACCTGGCTGGTCTTCTCGTCGACGTGGTAGGCGACCACGTTGTAGAGCTTGCCGGAGAAGTTGATCTTCATGCCGTGGGTCAGGTGACCGCCGTGGGCCAGGTCCAGGCCCATGATGGTGTCGCCCGGCTTGAGCAGCGCGAACATCGCCGCGGCGTTCGCGGAGGCGCCGGAGTGCGGCTGCACGTTGGCGGCCTCGGCGCCGAAGAGTTCCTTGATCCGGTCTCGGGCGAGCCGTTCGACGACGTCGACGTGCTCGCAGCCGCCGTAGTAGCGGCGGCCCGGGTAGCCCTCGGCGTACTTGTTGGTCAGCACGGAGCCCTGCGCCTCGAGCGCGGCGACCGGAGCGAAGTTCTCCGACGCGATCATCTCGAGGGTGGACTGCTGGCGGTGGAGTTCGGCGTCGACGGCGGCGGCGACGTCCGGGTCCACCTCGTGCAGGGAGCTGTTCAGAAGAGACATCTGGAGTCCTGGGTCCTTCCGGGGAAAGGGCGGTGCTCGGCGGGCGAGCCCGGTGCGGGCCTCAGCTGCCCGAGGTGAAGGAGGCGTACTCGTCGGCGGAGAGCAGGTCCTCCGGCTCGCCGTCGAGCTTCACCTTGAACAGCCAGCCGCCCTCGAAGGGAGCGGAGTTCACCAGCGACGGGTCGTCCACGACGTCCTGGTTGATCTCGGTGATCTCGCCGGTCACGGGGGCGTACAGGTCGCTGACCGACTTCGTCGACTCCAGCTCGCCGCAGGTTTCGCCCGCGGACACGGTGTCGCCGACCTCGGGGAGCTGCACGTACACGACGTCGCCGAGCGCATCGGCGGCGTGCGAGGTGATGCCGACCGTCGAGACGCCGTCCTCGGCGTCCGACAGCCACTCGTGCTCCTTGCTGTAACGCAGCTGCTGGGGGTTGCTCATGGTGCGATTCTCCTGGAAGGACGCTGTGTGCGGGCGGAAGGGTGCGGATGCTGAGACGGGGGCGGGGCCGCGGGCTGCGGCCCGGCGCTCACTTCTCGCGCTTGTAGAACGGCAGCGCGACGACGTCGTACGACTCGTGGCTGCCGCGGATGTCCACCGCGACGCCCTCGGTGCCGGGCTCGGCGTGCGCCGCGTCCACGTAGGCGATCGCGACGGGCTTGCCCAGAGTGGGGGAGGGCGCCCCGGAGGTGACCTCGCCGATCACCGTACCGTCGGCGGCGGAGACCACCGGGTACCCGGCGCGCGGCACCCGGCGGCCGGTCGCGACCAGGCCGACGAGCTTGCGCGGCGGCGCGGTCTCCGCCTGCTTCGCGGCGGCCTCCAGCGGCTCGCGGCCCACGAAGCGGCCCTCGTTCGTCGTCTTCTCGAACTTCACGATCCGGCCCATGCCGGCGTCGAACGGGGTGGTGGAGGTCGTCAGTTCGTTGCCGTACAGGGGCATGCCGGCCTCCAGACGGAGGGTGTCGCGGCAGCTCAGCCCGCACGGCACCAGGCCGGCGTCCTCGCCCGCGGCCGTCAGCGCCTGCCACACGGTCACGGCGTCGGCGGTGGAGACGAACAGCTCGAAGCCGTCCTCGCCGGTGTAACCGGTGCGTGCGATGAGCGCCTGCACCCCGGCCACGGTGCCGGGCAGCCCGGCGTAGTACTTCAGGCCGTCCAGGTCGGCGTCGGTGACCCGGCCGAGGATGCCCGCGGACGCGGGACCCTGCACGGCGATCAGCGCGTACGCGTCCCGGTCGTCGCGCACGGCCGCGTCGAAACCGGCCTGGCGGGCGACGAGCGCGTCCAGCACGGTCTGCGCGTTCGAGGCGTTGGCGACGACCATGAACTCCGCCTCGCCGGTGCGGTAGACGATCAGGTCGTCGAGGATGCCGCCGTTCTCGTCGCAGATGTGGGTGTAGCGGGCCCGGCCGGCCCTGAGCTTCGACAGGTACCCGACCAGCGCGTAGTCCAGCAGCTCACCGGCCTGCGGTCCGGTGACGGTGATCTCGCCCATGTGGGAGAGGTCGAACAGCCCGGCGCGGGTACGCACCGCCTGGTGCTCGTCACGCTCGCTGCCGTAGCGCAGCGGCATGTCCCAGCCCGCGAAGTCGGTCATGGTCGCACCGAGCTCGCGGTGCACGGCGTCGAGCGCGGTCGTGCGCGGCGGGGTACCGGATGTCGTGCTCATGTGGGGCTCCCAAGGCTGGTGACACGGATGTCCTCCCCATCTGTCATCGGAACCTGAGAGGTTCGCCACGAGCCCGGCAGGGCGGCGGCTTGCACCTTGGGTGGGGCTGCGGCGGCACGCCGCGGCCCGCTTTTCAGATCTGCCTCGTCCTGCGCGGTATCGGGGCCTGAGAGATTCAAGGGAGGATCTTGCTCCTTCGGCGTCCCGACCCGTGTGCCCAGCGGACCACGGGCGGGAACTCTCCCGCGCGGATTCAAGCGGCCGGTATGGAGTTCGGGGGCCATCATTGCACGCCCCCGCCCACGGCGACCCCTGCGGGCGCGGCCCGATTCCTCCGCGCCCGCCCGGCGCCGCGCCGCGACCGCGAGGGGTGGCCGCGCCGCCACGCCCCGCCACGGGACGGCGGGGTCCGGGGCGTGCGCGGGTGGACCGCGCACATGCGCCGCCGGTCACGGGGGACCGCTCGGTGGCCCACCTGCGAAAGCGATCCGCGGGCCGGTCCGTGTCCCGCAGGCCGGGCATGCCCGGGAATCTCCTTGCCGCTCGTTACCTATTCTTGACACTCTCTGGGGGTATGCCGCTCAAGAGCGCCGCGCGTCAGCGGCACCGGAAGGGGAGGCCGCGGGTGGAGAGTCTGCGCAGCGCATATGCGACGGCGGTGGGGGCCGGGGTCCCGGCGCCGGTGGTGCCCGCGGCCGCCGGCCGCGACCTCCGCGGCACGGCCGCGGCCGGCACGCTCCGCTTCCCGGCGGGCGACCTGGTCGTCGTGTCCGGTCTGCCCGGCAGCGGGAAGTCCACGCTGATCGCCCGCACCGTCGTCGGCACCGGGGCGGTGGCCCGCATCGACTCCCAGGACACCCGGGAGCGCTGGCAGCGGCGGCTGCCGCAGCGGCTGCCGTACGGGCTCTACCGGCCCTTCGCCCGCGCCGCGCACTACGCAGGATTGCGGCGTTCGCTGGCCTCCGGCGGCAGTGTGGTGGTGCACGACTGCGGCACGCAGAGCTGGGTGCGGCGCTGGCTGGCGGCCGACGCCCGGCGCCGTGGTCGCGGCCTGCACCTCGTGGTGCTCGACGTGCCGCCGCCCGTCGCGCTCGCCGGGCAGACCGAGCGCGGCCGCACGGTCTCGCGCTACGCCTTCGCCCGCCACCGGCGGGCCCTGGGCCGCCTGCTCGCCGACGTGGAGGCCGGGCGCCTCCCGGACGGCTGCGCCTCCGTGGTCCTCCTGGACCGCGACGCCGCGGCGGCCCTCCTCTCGGTCGCCTTCGAATAGCCCGGCCCCGGCCCGGAGCCCTGTGGCGCGTTCGTGCGGGGGCACCCGCGCCCCGCGCCACCCGCCGCAGGCCCGTTCCGGCCCCGTCCCCGTCGCCCGACGCATGCCATCGGCACCGGGGACGTACGCCCCCGGCCGTCCCCGGTCCTGCCCGGCGGCGCGAGCAGGACCGGGGACGTACGGCGGGCTGCGTTTCCGTACGGAACGGCGCCGTCCGTGCGCCCTGCCGCACCGGCCACGACGGGCCCCGCGAAGGTCCGCGAAGGTCCGCGACGGTCCCGCGACGGGCCTGCGGCGGCGGGTACGGCGCGCGTGGTCGTCGCCGTGTCGCCGCGACCGCGCCGTCGTGGCGCACCCGCCGTCCGGCGCCGGCAGAAGCCGCCGCCCGCACAGCACGTGGCCCGCCGTCCCCGGAGGGGGCGGCGGGCCACGTACGAGGACACTGTGCGGCGCGTCCCGGCGGAGGAGTCGGGCTTACTCCTGGGGAAGCAGCTCCTGCTCCGCGTCGCCGGGGAGCATCTCCAGTTCGGCGTCGCCCGGGGCGAGGCGGTTCTCCGCGAGCTGCGGACCCTCCTCCTGGGCGTCCTGCTCGTCGCGCTGGGCGTTCGGCGCGGCGTCCTGCGGCTGCGACACGCCGTTCATGTCCGGGGCGGGCAGCTCGCCGTCCGCGACGACGGCGGCCATCACGTTGACGGTGGCCTGGACGGTGGCCTCCGCCTCCTTGGCGATGCGGCGCTGGTTGCCGGATTCGGCGGCCTGCAGCAGCTCGTCGACCTGGGCCTCCAGCGCGACCGCGGCGCGCGCGGTCAGGTTCGCGCGGGGGGCGCGGTCCGAGGAGTTCCGGGACTGCTGGGCCTGCAGCGGGGCCAGGGCCTCCTGGACGGCCTTCGCGTGCCGGTCGGCCTCGCGCTGGGACAGCCGGCCCTCGGGGGCGTTGAGCACCGAGTCGATCAGCTCGGCCACGGGGTTCAGGACGTCGCCGGTCTCGCCGAGCACGCGGGTCTGCTGCTGGAGCTCCTGGGCCTTGGGCAGCGGGGCCTGCTGGGCGGCCTGCGGGCGAGGCTCGTCCGCGGCGAAAGCCGTGGCGGCGGTGACGCCGCCGAGCGCGACCGCGCCGGCGAAGGTGGTGGCGAGCACGGCGGATACCGTCTTGTTGACACGCATGGGGACGATTCCTCTCGAATATGCGCGATGGGGCGGGATCCAGATTTCGCCGGATGTGTGCGGCCCGCAACCGGGCGGTCGCGATCCGTGACCGTTCGGGTGAGCGCCGCAGGTGGGCGGTGGTTCCCCCGCACCCCCCTGCGGGCCGGAAGGGGAGCGGCACCGGAGGGGCGTCGAGGCCGGAAGGCGACGCTAGGGTGACCGTATGACCATTCCGCAGCAGCCTCAGCAGCCGCAGCAGTACGGGCCCGGCCACGGCGGAGGCTGGCCCGGCAACGAGCTGGAGGAGACCCTCGCTGCCGCGCTCGGCACCCCCGGCGCGGGCGCACGGCTGCTGGAGGTCCTCGCGCGGAGCAGCGTCTGGGTGCCGCTGCCGGAGGGCGGAGGACCGCAGAACAGCGACCTGAACGTGCCCACGGTCGAACTCGACGGCGCCCCGTACGTCCCGGTCTTCAGCTCGGAGCAGCAGTACCTCCAGGTCGTCGGCGCCCACGTGTCCTTCGCCATCGCTCCGGTGCGGGAGTTCGCCCGCGGCCTGCCCCCGCAGGTGGGCATCGCGGTCAACCCGGAGGGGACCGTCGGCGCCCCGGTGCCGCCGGAGGCCGTCGCCCAGCTCTGCCGGAACACCCCCGCGGAACGGCTCACCGGCGTCTCCGGCGGCGCGCGGATGCGGCTGTTCGAGCCGGACTGGCAGGACGAGCCGGTGGACTTCCTCGCCGCCGCTGCGGGGGAGTTCGCCGTCGTCGCCCCGGTGCGCACCGCGCGCCGGGCGCTCGCCAGCGCCGAGGGTGATCCGCCCGCCCTGTACGTCGGCGTCGAACTCGACCTCCTGGAGCCGGAGTCGAGGCAGGCCGCGCACGACGCACTGGCCCGTGCGCTGGAGCAGGTGCCGGTGAAGTGGCCGGTCCAGCTGGTGCTGCTGGACGCCGCCGAGGACCCGGTGGTCGAGTGGATGCGCCAGTGTGTGCGCCCCTTCTACGTCAGGGCCGACTCGTAAGCTGGTTGGATGGGTACGGGCAAGCGGCGCCCGGCCGGGAGGACCACCGGCGAGAGATGACCACAAGACAAGGGGGCGGCCTCGTGAGCGCGAGTTCCGGTTCGGGTGAATGTGTCGAACAGCTACTGCGCCAGGTGTCGCCCGACCGGTTCGACACCTACGAGGCTCTGCTGCACGCCCTCGCCGACGGCCAGCTGTGGATGCTGCTCTGGCAGGGCACCTCCGGCTCGCACGACGCGCAGTACGGGAACATGGACGTCGACGGGTACGGCTACGCCCCCTGCGTCACCTCCCCCCAGGAGCTCGCCGCCTCCGGCTGGACCCGGGCGCACGAGGTGGTCACCGGCCGCCGTGTCGCCGCCACCCTCTACCGGCAGCGCTGGGGCGTCTGGCTGAATCCGCACGCTCCCGGCGGCGGTGTCGGCATCCCCTGGCTCGACCTGCGCCGCATCGCCACCGGTCTCGACCAGGTGCCCGCCGGCCCCCTGCGGATCAGCGAACCCACCCTCGAACTTCCGCAGTTCTACGCGCTCCTCGCGCAGAACGCGCACCGCACGCCCAACATCCGCGCACTCCGCCGCGCCTGGGTGCAGCCCGCGATGGGGGCGCCGTATCTGGCCATCGGCCACGACCTGTACGAGGACGGCGACCGCGCCGCCGAGGACGTGCGGCTGATGGTGCGCCAGTCCGTCGGCGCGGTGCCGGACGGGCTCGCGGTGTCCAGTGTCGCGATGGCCGACGACTACGACCCCGTGGCGATGTGGCTGCGCGCCAACTCCCGCCCGTTCTTCGACCGTGACGCGCACGCCGGCGCGGCCCCCGGGGGCGTCACCGGCGGCGGCGCGGCGTCCGCACAGGGGTACCCCCGCGCGTACTGACGCGCGATTCGCGCAAACGCCCGTGCAAACGCACGCGGAAGCGGGCAGAACGGCATCCTTCGTACCGCTGACGGAGTCCATGCGTCCGGATACCGGCGCCGGGTGCGGCACATCACAGTTGCGCATCCTTTCCCGGTGAACCCTGGCGGGTGATCGCAGCCCCGATGAAGACTCCCGAGCCATGAGGCCCGACGGCCTCCGAAGCGAACAGCAGTACAAGAGCCGCTACCGCGGCGGGCGTGGGCCGGTCACCACCGGTCGAGAGGGGTCCTCACCACGATGACGGCACCACTGCACGACACGGTCACGGCCGAGGAAGCCGACGAGACCGCGGTTGCCGCTGACACGCCGAAGAAGGACGTGGAGGGGCGTTCGCTGGGCAGAATCGCCTGGAATCGCCTGAAGCGGGACAAGCTCGCCCTCGCCGGCGGCTTCACGGTGCTGTTCCTCGTGCTGGTGGCGATCTTCGCGCCCCTGATAGCCGGCCTGGTCGGCCAGGACCCGTACAAATACCACCAGGACCTGATCGACCCGCTGTTCGGCACCCCGACCGGCTCGCTGGGCGGCATCAGCTCCGAGCACCTGCTGGGCGTCGAGCCGGTCAACGGCCGCGACGTCTTCGTGCGCATCGTCTACGGCGCCCGCGTCTCCCTGCTGGTCGGCTTCCTGTCCGCCATGGTCGCGGTGATCGTCGGCACCGTGATGGGCATCCTCGCCGGCTACTTCGGCGGCTGGATCGACGCCCTGATCAGCCGCGTCATGGACATCCTGCTGGCCTTCCCGCAGCTCCTCTTCATCATCTCGCTCATCGCCGTCATGCCCGACCAGCTCCTCGGCCTGGAGGGCACCGGCGTCCGGCTGTTCGTCATGGTGCTGGTGATCGGCTTCTTCGGCTGGCCCTACATCGGCCGCATCGTCCGCGGCCAGACCCTCTCGCTGCGCGAGCGCGAGTACGTCGAGGCCGCGCAGAGCCTCGGTGCCGGCCGGCGCTACATCCTCTTCAAGGAACTGCTGCCGAACCTGATCGCGCCGATCACCGTCTACACCACGCTGATCATCCCGACCAACATCCTCACCGAGGCCGCCCTCAGCTTCCTGGGCGCCGGTGTGAAACCGCCGACGGCGTCCTGGGGGCAGATGCTCTCCTCCGCCATCGACTACTACGAGCAGGACCCGATGTTCATGGTGGTGCCCGGTGTGGCCATCTTCATCACCGTGCTCGCCTTCAACCTCTTCGGCGACGGCGTCCGCGACGCCCTCGACCCGAAGGGATCCCGCTGACCCCCCATGTATCACCCACGGCCCCTCACCCGTACGGGCCGCCATCACCACGGAGGATGCGCATCGTGAGATTCCTACGCACATCGAGCCGGCGGCGGGCAGCCGCCTCGGCCGCCGTCGTCGCGGCGCTGCTCTCCACGGCCGCCTGTGGCGGCGGCAGCGGCGACGAGGGCGGCGGCAGCGAGGGCGCGGGCCGCAACGCCGGTGTCGGCAAGGTCGCCAACGCGTCCGACGCCAAGGGCGGCACACTGAAGTTCATCGGTACCCAGGACGCCGACTCCTGGGACACCACGCGCGGTTACTACGGCTTCGCGTGGAACTTCATGCGGTACTACACCCGCCAGCTCGTCACCCCGGCCGCCGCACCCGGCGAGAAGGGCCTGGAGCTGAAGCCGGACCTGGCGAAGGGCCTGGCCGAGGTCTCCGACGACGGCAAGACCTACACGTACACGCTCAAGGACGACGTCAAGTGGCAGGACGGCAAGCCCGTCACCTCGATGGACGTCAAGTACGGCATCGAGCGCCAGTGGGCGCAGAGCGTGCTGCCCGGCGGTCCGGTCTACATCAAGCAGACCATGGACCCCGACGGTGAGTTCGAGGGCCCGTACAAGGACAAGGACGGCTTCGCCGGCATCGAGACGCCGGACGACAAGACCATCGTCTTCAACCTCCCGAAGGCCAACAGCGACTTCGAGGAGATGCTGGCGATGCCGTCGGCGTCCCCGGTCCGCGAGGACAAGGACACCCGGTCCAAGTACGGCCAGAACCCGTTCTCCAACGGCCCGTACAAGTTCGAGAACTACGAGCCGAACAAGAGCATCGTCCTGGTGCGCAACAGTGAGTGGGAGCGCGCCAGCGACACCGTCCGCAAGGCGCTGCCGGACAAGATCACGGTCGACCTGATCACCAACGCCAACGAGATGGACAAGCGCCTGATCGCCGGCAACTACGACCTGGACCTCAACGGCACCGGCCTGAGCCCGGCCGGCCGCGCCAACGCGCTGCAGGACCACGAGGCGAACGTGGACAACCCGACCATGGGTTACATCCGCTACGCCGTCTTCCCGCAGCACGTGAAGCCGTTCGACAACATCCACTGCCGGAAGGCCGCCATCTACGGCGCCGACCACAAGTCGATCCAGACCGCCCGCGGCGGCCCGATCGCCGGCGGCGACATCGGCACCAACATGCTCCCCCCGATGGTGCCGGGCTCCGACAAGGACTTCGACATCTACGGCCTGGCCAAGAACGACGGCGCGGCCAACGTGAAGATGGCCAAGGAAGAGCTGAAGAAGTGCGGTAAGCCGAACGGCTTCAAGACCAAGATCGCGGTCCGCAACAACAAGCCGGTCGAGGTCGACTCCGCCGAGGCGCTGCAGGCCTCCCTCGCCGAGGTCGGCATCGAGGCCAGCATCTCGCAGTACGACGGTGCCCAGACCTCCGGCATCATCGGCAACCCCGACGTGGTGAAGAACAAGGGCTACGGCATCATCATTATGGGCTGGGGTCCGGACTTCAACACCGTCCAGGGCTACGGCATGCCGCTGTGGCACAGCGACTACATCCTGGACAACGGCAACAACAACTTCGCCATGATCGACGAGCCGGAGATCGACCAGGCCTTCGAGAACTTCATCGACTCCCAGGACGACGCGGAGAAGACGAAGATCGCCGAGTCCATCAACACCAAGGTGATGGAGGGCGCGTACTACCTGCCCTTCACCTTCGAGAAGATCCTGACCTGGCGTTCGGACCGCGCGACGAACGTCTACTCCACCTACGCCTACAGCGGGCAGTACGACTTCTCCTCTGTTGGCGTCAAGTAACCGACCGGCACACCCGCCGCTAGGCACGAAGGGCAGGTGAGGGCCGTGC
Source organism: Streptomyces sp. CNS606 (assembly GCF_000426325.1). Taxonomy (NCBI): domain Bacteria; kingdom Bacillati; phylum Actinomycetota; class Actinomycetes; order Kitasatosporales; family Streptomycetaceae; genus Streptomyces; species Streptomyces sp. CNS606. The sequence goes on along the minus strand of NZ_KE384522.1, from coordinate 24,587 downwards.
TGGCGGCCCGGCGAGCCCCGGATCATCTCCGGGGCCGCCGGGCCGCCCCGGGCCGAGAGCAGTGCTCACTTATCTCATCAGGCGGTTGTTCGCCGCCGTAGTGTTGCTGGTCGTCGTCGTACTGGCGGTTTTCAGCATCTTCTTCCTCATCCCGAAGTGGACGGGAATCGACCCGGCCACGATGTACGTCGGCAAGGTGACCGACCAGGCGGCACTGGAGGGGGTCCGGGAGAAGCTCCAGCTCGGCGATCCGATCCTGGTGCAGGTCTTCGAGTTCTTCAAAGGCATCCTCGTCGGCCGCGACTACGTCGGCGGCGGCTCGGTGACCCACTGCCCCGCCCCGTGCTTCGGCTACTCCTTCAACACCGAGCAGGCGATCTGGCCCCAGCTCACCGACCGGTTCCCGGTCACCTTCGCCCTGGCCATCGGCGCGGCCGTGCTGTGGATGATCATCGGGCTCGGCGCCGGCGTGCTCTCGGCCCTCAAGCGCGGCACCCTCTGGGACCGCGGCGCCATGGTCTTCGCCCTCGGCGGCGTCTCGCTCCCCATCTACTTCACCGGCCTCATCTCGCTCGCGGTCTTCGCCGGCAGCCTCGGCTGGGTACGCCGCGACTACACCCCGCTCGAGGACAGCTTCACCGCCTGGTTCAGCGGCATGGTCCTCCCCTGGGTGACGCTGGCCTTCCTCTTCGGCGCCATGTACGCCCGCCTCACCCGCGCCACCATGCTCGAGGTGATGGGCGAGGACTACATCCGCACCGCCCGCGCCAAGGGCGTCCGCGAACCCGTCGTGATCCGCAAGCACGCCATGCGGTCGACGATGACGCCCATCCTCACCCTGCTGGGCGTCGACCTCGGCATGCTGATGGGCAACGCGATCCTGACGGAGACCACGTTCAGCCTGCCCGGCCTCGGCCAGGCGGTGCTGCGGGCCATCGACCAGCGCGACCTGCCGCTCATCCTGGGCGTCACGCTGATCACCGCCCTCGCCGTCGTCGTCGCGAACCTCGTCGTGGACCTGATGTACGGCGTGATCGACCCGCGAGTGAGGCTGGGATGACCGACCTGAACAAGACCGGCGCGACAGTCGGCGAGCCCCTCTCCGGCTCTGCCGCGTCCGCCCCCTCGACGTCCTTCCTCGAGGTCCGCGACCTGCACGTGCACTTCCCCACCGAGGACGGCCTGGTCAAGTCCGTCGACGGGCTCAGCTTCACGCTGGAGAAGGGCAAGACGCTCGGCATCGTCGGCGAGTCCGGTTCCGGCAAGTCCGTGACCTCGCTGGGCATCATGGGCCTGCACACCGTCGGCCAGTACGGCCGGCAGAAGGCCCGCATCTCCGGCGAGATCCTGCTCGAGGGCACCGACCTGCTCTCGGCCCCGCCGGACGAGGTGCGCAAGCTGCGCGGCCGCGAGATGGCCATGATCTTCCAGGACCCGCTGTCGGCCCTGCACCCGTACTTCACCATCGGGCACCAGATCGTCGAGGCGTACCGCATCCACCACGACGTGGACAAGAAGACCGCCCGCAAGCGGGCCGTGGAGATGCTCGACCGCGTCGGCATCCCGCAGCCCGACCAGCGCGTGGACAGCTACCCGCACGAGTTCTCCGGCGGCATGCGCCAGCGCGCCATGATCGCCATGTCGCTGGTCAACAACCCCGAACTCCTCATCGCCGACGAGCCGACGACCGCCCTGGACGTCACCGTCCAGGCGCAGATCCTCGACCTCATCCGGGACCTTCAGAAGGAGTTCGGCTCCGCCGTCATCGTCATCACCCACGACCTGGGCGTCGTCGCCGAACTCGCCGACGACATCCTGGTGATGTACGGCGGCCGCTGCGTGGAGCGCGGCACCGCCGAGAAGGTCTTCTACGAGCCGCAGCACCCCTACACCTGGGGCCTCCTGGGCTCGATGCCGCGCATCGACCGCGACCAGACCGAACGCCTCATCCCGGTCAAGGGCTCGCCGCCCAGCCTGATCAACATCCCCGACGGCTGCGCCTTCCACCCGCGCTGCCCGTACGCGGACGTCCCCAAGGGCAACGTCACCCGCACCGAGCGGCCGGACCTCCGCGAGGTCGACGGTGGCCACTGGTCCGCCTGCCACATGTCGCAGGAGGACCGGACACGCATCTGGAACGAAGAGATAGCGCCGAAGCTGTGAGCGAGGACGAGCAGATGACGACTTCCGAGCAGCCGGACACACTCGGGTCGGCGACGCAGGCCGCCACCCTCACCGAGGACCCGGCCCCCGGCGAGACCCTGCTCCGCGTCCAGGGCCTGAAGAAGCACTTCCCCATCACCAAGGGGCTCCTCAAGCGGCAGGTCGGCGCCGTCCGGGCGGTCGACGGCATCGACTTCGACGTGCGCGCCGGGGAGACCCTCGGCGTGGTGGGCGAGTCCGGCTGCGGCAAGTCCACCATGGGCCGGCTCATCACCCGCCTCCTCGAACCCACCGGCGGCACCGTCGAGTTCGAGGGCCGCGACATCACGCACCTCGGCACGGCCGGCATGCGCCCGCTGCGCCGCGACGTGCAGATGATCTTCCAGGACCCGTACTCGTCGCTCAACCCGCGGCACACCGTCGGTGCGATCGTCAGCGCACCGTTCAAGCTCCAGGGCGTCAAGCCGCAGGGCGGTCTCAAAGCCGAGGTGCAGCGGCTGCTCGGCGTCGTCGGCCTCAACCCGGAGCACTACAACCGCTACCCGCACGAGTTCTCCGGCGGCCAGCGGCAGCGCATCGGCATCGCCCGCGCGCTCGCCCTCAACCCCAAGCTGGTCGTGGCCGACGAGCCGGTCTCCGCACTCGACGTCTCCATCCAGGCCCAGGTCGTCAACCTGCTGGACGACCTCCAGGACGAGCTCGGGCTCACGTACGTGATCATCGCCCACGACCTGTCGGTCATCCGGCACGTCTCGGACCGCATCGCTGTGATGTACCTGGGGAAGATCGTCGAGCTGACGGACCGCCAGTCGCTCTACAGCGCGCCGATGCACCCCTACACCCGGGCACTGATGTCCGCGGTGCCGGTGCCCGACCCGCGGGGCCGCGCCCGGCGCGGCGCGGAACGCATCCTGCTCCAGGGCGACGTGCCCTCCCCGATCAAGCCGCCGACCGGCTGCCGGTTCCACACCCGGTGCTGGAAGGCCACCCGGGTGTGCAAGGTCGAGGAGCCGCCGCTGGTCGCGCTGCGCACCGGCCACCAGGTCGCCTGCCACCACCCGGAGGACTTCGAGGACCAGCGGCCGGACGACACCGTGCTGCTGACCGCCGCGGAGAAGGCCGCCGACCAGGCCGTGTCCGAGGCCGCCGACCAGAGCGCGGTGAGCGCGGCGACCAAGGAGGCCCTCGAGGAGGCTCACGAGCAGGCGCAGGTGGAGTCGCAGCAGGTCGACAAGAACAGATGACGGGAACTCCGGGACGGGACGGCGGCGCCGTCCCGAAGGCCGGACGCCGTCGGCGCGGGAGGTTACTCGGCAGAGGGCGGCCGGCCCTCTCGCTGGGCCGGCCCTTCCACGCCCTCGTCGTCAGCAACGCGGTCTCGTCCTACGGCACGTACCTCAACCTGGTCGCGCTCAACCTGTACGTGCTGGAGACGTCGAGCAGCGCGCTGTCGCTCGGCCTGTTCCTCGTGCTGCGCATAGCCTCCTCGGTCCTCTCCGGGTACGTGGCGGGGCGGATCGTGGTGCGGTTCGACCGCGTCCGTCTGATGATCGGCGCGGATCTCTGCCAGGCCTCGGCCCTGCTGGTCTTCCTGCTGGCGCCCGGGGCGGCGCAGGCCGTGCTGCTCTACGTGCTCGCCGCCGTCATGGGCGGCGGTTCCACGCTCACCGGGGTGGCCCGGCGCCACGCCGTCCCGGACATCGTCGGGCAGGAGCTGCGGGTCCGGGCCAACGGGCTGCTGGTCACGGGGCGTTCGCTCGCCATGATCCTCGGGTTCGCCTCGGCCGGACTCGTGGTGGCGGGAGCGGGCTACACCACTGCGTTCCTGGTGGACGCCGCGTCGTTCCTGGCTTCCGCCCTCGCCCTCACGGCGCTGGCACTGTCCGGAGCCGCCCCGGCCGCCCGCAACGGCGAACGGGCCGAGGGCGACGGCGGTGAGACCGGCGGCGCCCGGGGCGGAGCGGACCGGGCGCGGGCCGCACGGGGGCGCCCCGGCACCCGCAACCCGGTCTCGCCGTCCGCCCTGTGGCGGTTCGCTCCGGCCGTGCTCTGCCTGATCCTGGTCCGTGCGGTGGACAACATGGGCTCCGCCGCGCACCAGGTGGGCCTCCCCGTGTACGCGGAGCAGATCGCGCCCGGGGACGCTGCCGCCTTCGTCGGCCGTTTCTACGCCGTCTGGGCCGTGGGCTGTCTGCTCGCCCACCAGCTGGTCTCCCGGCTGCGCACGGTCTCGCGGTGGGCGGGAGGAGGCTCCGACGCGTCCGGCAGGCCGGGCGGGGAGCGCGCCTTCGCCGTCGGTACCTGCCTGATGTCCGGCTTCTTCATCCTGGCGTTCGCCGACCTGCCCGCCGTCGCGCTCATGGGTGTGGCGATCGCGGCGGGCGTCGCCGACGGCTTCACCGAAATCGTGTACCACTCGCGGCTCCAGGCCCTCCCCGAGGTGCAGCGCGGGCGTCTGCTCGGACTCGCCGCGATGGCCGAGACCGGCGCCCTCGGCGCGGGCACAGTGCTGTGGGCCTCCCTGCTGGACCACCACACGCCGCTCTCCGTCGTGGCGACGGCGCACGGCGTCGCCATCGCGCTGGCGCTGCTTTTCCTCCTGGCGCTGCGCCGCCTGCCGCCGCCCGCCGCCCCCGCCGAGGGTCCGGACGGCACCGACGGCAAGCACGGCACAGGCGGCACGCACGGCACAGGCGCCGCCGGCGCCGAAGACGGCGGCACGGACGGGGCGGCGGCAGCCTTGTCCCGCCCGGCCGCGGACAAAGCCCCGACCGCTGGGCCGGACGACCGGCCGGGCGACCACCCACCTCGGAAACGGGAACGATGGACACCGACGACATGACCCGGCTCGAGGCACGTCTGCGCGGCATACGGCACGTCCTCGACTGCGCCCTCGTTCCGCACCGGACGGCGGTCCTCGCCTACGTCGTCCCCGACGGCCGGGCGGACTTCGCGCGGTTGCGGCGCCAGGTCACGGCCGCCGCGCTGCAGCACGGCGTCACCGCGCACGCCGTGCTGGTCGACGACGTGCCCCGCCTCCCCGACGGAGGGGTGGAGCACGCCGCACTCGAAGAGGTTCCGGTACTGGACGAGGCGCTGCTGGCCCGGTACCGCGACACGTGCCGGACCGCGGGCCGGCACGTCGAGGTCACGCTCGCCCCGCTGCGGCGGGAACGGCCCCGCGTCGAGCCCGCGGAGCCGCACGCCGCACACGTGGCGGAAGCCGCCCCGCCGTCGGCCTCCGGGGGAGCCGGCGGCGGCCCCGGAGGCCCCGACGGGAACCCGAAGCCCGCCGCGCTCAGCCACGGCCCGGAACTCCACCTCGTGGCCGACCTCCCGGGCACGCTTCCGGAAGCCCTGGTGCGGACCGCGGCGGAACGCCCGCACGCCGGTCTCCACCTCGCTCTGGAACCGCACCGCACCGTCTTCGTCGGCTACCCCGACCTCCTCGACCGCGCCCGGCGCATGCTCGGCGGGCTGCGCGCCGCCGGGCTTCGCCCGGGCGACCGCGCCATCCTCCAACTGCCCACGCTCGACGCCTACTTCCCCGCCCTGTGGGCGTGCCTGCTGGGCGGCATCGTGCCCGTCACGGTGGCCCGGCCGCCCGGGTACGAGACGCGGAGCGCCGTACTGGAGAAGCTCTGCCACGCCTGGGAGACGCTGCGGGAACCCGTGGTGCTCTGCTCCGGGCCGGCCGTCGACGGAGTGCGGGCGCTGCCCGCGCTCTACCCCGTGCACGGTGTGCGGGTGCTGGACGCCGACGAGCTGATGCAGGCCGAACCGGTCTCCGAGGTGCACCGGCCGGATCCGGAGGAGACCGCCCTGCTGCAGCTCTCCTCGGGCAGCACCGGACGCTCCAAGGCCATCCGCATCACCCACCGCGGTGTGATGGAGTACGTGGCCGGCGCCCGTGCGCAGGACGTCGCGCCGCAGCACACGACCGTCAACTGGCTCCCGCTCGACCATGTCGCCGGGCTGCTCATGTTCCACCTGCGCGACACCGTGCTCGGCTGCGTCGCCGTGCACACCCCCACCGAACTGGTGCTGGCCGACCCGCTGCTCTGGCTCGACCTGCTCGAGCGGTACGCGGCGGCACACAGCTGGTCTCCGAACTTCGGCTTCAAACTGGTCGTCGAGGCCCTGCGGCGGCACCCGGACCGGCGCTGGGACCTGACCTCGGTCCGGTCGCTGATCAACGCCGGAGAGCAGTGCACCCTTCCCGTCGTCCGCGACTTCGTGGACGCCACGGCGCCGTTCGGTCTTCGCGCGGACGGCGTGCTGCTGGCCTGGGGGATGGCCGAGACCTGCACCGCCATCTGCTACAAGCGCTTCGGCACGCCCGGGGCCGTCACCCGGGTGCGCAAGTCGTCCCTCTCCACGGACCTGGAGTGGGTGGGCGAGGACGTGCCCGGGCACGAGCGGACCACGTTCCTGAGCATGGGGCCGCCGACGCTCGGGGCGAGCTTCCGCATCTGCGACGACCAGGACCGGGTCCTGCCCGAAGGCCGCATCGGCAGGCTCCAGGTCCGCTCCCACCGCGTCACCCCCGGCTACGTCGACAACCCCGAGGCCGACGCCGAAGCCTTCCGCGGCGACGGCTGGTTCGACACCGGCGACCTCGGTTTCCTCCGGAACGGCGAACTCACCCTCACCGGCCGCCGCAAGGAAGTCATCATCGTCAACGGCAGCCACTACTTTTGTCATGAACTGGAGGACGTGGTCGGCGCGGTCGACGGCGTACGGGCCGGCTCCGTCGCCGCCTGCGGAGTGCCGGACCCGGAGACCGGCAGCGAACGGCTCGTCGTCTTCTTCGTACCGGAAGGAGACGCCGCCCCCACCGACCGCGCCACCGTCGGCCGCACCCGGCGGGTCACCGCGCAACTCGCGCGGCGCTTCCAGCTGGCCGGCACGCAGGCGGTGCCCGTCCCCGCCGCCGAATTCCCCAAGACCACCAGCGGGAAGATCCAGCGGACCGACATCCGCCGCCGGTACCTCGACGGAGCCTTCGACGACGTGCTGCGCACCCTGAGCCTCGGCGCCGACGACGCCCTCGACGTACCCGACGCGGTGCACCGCGCCGTGTGGGAAGAGATGCCGGACGGCCCCGGGCACGCCCCGCCCCCCGACCCCGGCACCACGCTGATCGTCGCCGACCGGGAAGGCCTGGCGGCACGACTGACCGCGCACGGCGCGGCGTTCGAGGCGGCCGCCGTCGCCGCACACGGCAGCGCCTACACGCGCACCGGCCCCGGCCGCTTCACCCTCGACTTCGCCGACCCCGGTCACTGGAGAGCCCTCTGGCACGATCTGCGCGCCGAGGACCGGACGCCCACCACCCTGCTCCACCTCGCCGGCTACGCGACCCTCGACCTCGCCGCCCCGGACGACGCGGATCTGCCCGCCGCCCTCACTGCGGCGGGCCCCGCGCTGGTGCTCGCCGGGCAGGCCCTCCTGGAGCACACCGCGGCGGATGCCGCGCGCGTTGTCACGGTCAGCCGCGGACTGCACCGGATCACCGGCGGCGAACCGGTCGGCACCCCCGGCGCGCTCACCGCGGGCGTCGCGGTGAGCCTCGCCCTGGAGACGCCGGAAGCCGACGTACGCCACCTGGACCTCGCCGGCGCCACCCCGGAACAGGACGCGACGGACCTGTGCCGCGCGCTCGCCGCACTGCCCCACGGCCCGGGAGGACGGTCCGGGCCGGTGGAGACCGCGATCCGCAACGGCCGCAGCCACCGCAGGCGCCTGGTGAAGGTCCGCATCGACACGCCGCCGTACGGCGAGCCGGACCAGCCCCCGTACGCCGACGGCGCCTGCCTCGTGGTCACCGGAGGACTGGGCGGCGTGGGCACCGAGGTGCTCACCGACCTGCTCGGCCGAGTCCGGCTCCGGCTGCTGGTGCTCGGCCGCACCCCGGTGCCCGAGGACGCGGCCTCCGGTGCCGCCGCCCGCGCCCTGGACCGGCTGCGAGCGCTGGGCGGCGACGTCCGCTACCGCGCCGTCGACGTCACCGACCGCGCCGCCGTGACCGAGGCCGTGGCCGAGGCCGAGGCGACGTGGGGCCGACCGCTGGACGGCGTGCTGCACCTGGCCGGTGCCTTCGACGCCGTGCTGCTCCGCGACGAGGACCCGCACCACTGGAGGGCCGCGACCGCGGCGAAGACCGTCGGCGCCGTGCACCTCGCCCGGCTCGTCCGCGAGCGGCCCGGCGCCCGGTTCGTGTCCTTCTCCTCCCTCCTGACGGCCGCCCCCTCCGCGGCGTCCGGCTCCTACATCGCCGCGAACCGCTTCCTGGAATCCCTCGGCGACCAGCTGACGTCCGTGGGAGCCCCCGGGCACTGCCTGGTGTGGGGACTGTGGCGAGGCGTCGGCATGAACCGCGACAGCGCGTGGGAGGAGGCCGCCGCCCGGCGCGGGCTGCTCGCGCTCAGCGCCGCCGAAGGACGCCGCCTGGCCCGTACGGTGCTCGCACACCGGCCGGACCGCTACTTCGTCGGACTGGACGAGACCTCCCCGGCACTGCGAAGCCTGGTCCGGCCGGAACGGCCCGCCGCCCTCGAGGTGCCCCAGGCTTCCCGGACCGCGGGCGACGCGGGGGAGCTGCCGCCCCTGCGCGACCTGCGCGGCCGCGAGGTGCCCGTGCCGGTACGAGCGGCGGGCCCCGCCGACGAAGAGGCCGCGGCGGCCGCCGCACCAAGCGTGCGGGACGCGCCGCCCCCCGCCGCGCCGCCCCCGGCGGCCCCCGGCGACGGCCGCTCCCGGGACGCGGACCGGACCCGCATACGTGAGCTGGTGCTGCACGCCCTGACGGAGGCGGCAGGCCACGGCATCGACGAACGACGCCCGTTCTACGACGCCGGACTCGGCTCCATCCAGCTGATGCGCGCTCACGGAGCCCTCGAACGCGCCCTCGGCCGCGAACTCCCGCGCACCCTCCTCTTCCAGCACCCGACGGCCGTCGAACTCGCCGAACATCTCGCCGCACAGGGACAGCCCGTTCCCGGCCCCCCGGAACCCGCCCCGGGCACGGCGGACGACCGCCGGATCGCCGTGATCGGCATGGCCGGCCGCTTCCCGGGCGCCCCCGACCTCGACGCCTACTGGCGGCTCGTCACCTCCGGAACGTCGGCACTGCGCCGCTTCACCCCCGCGGAACTGTCCGCGGCCGGGGTGACCGAGGAACAGCGCTCCCACGCCGACCACGTGCCCGCCGGCGGCCCGCTGGAGGGCACCGACCTGTTCGACGCCGCGTTCTTCGGCATCAGCGCCCGCGAGGCCGCGCTGATGGAGCCGCAGCAGCGCCTCCTGCTGGAGGTGTGCCACGAGGCGCTGGAGGGCGGCGGCTACGCCGGCGTGCCGGAGACCACGCGCGTCGGCGTCTTCGCGACCACGGGCATGACCCTGCACGCCCTGCAGACCTACCTGCTCAACAACCTGGCACCCACCCAGGACACCCGCGACCCCGTGACCGCGCTCCAGGTCGCCATCGGCAACCAGCCCGACTTCGCGGCCGCCCGCGTGGCACACCGCCTGGGGCTGCACGGGCCGGCCGTGGGCGTGCAGACCGCCTGCTCAAGCTCCCTGGTCGCGGTGCACCTGGCCGTCCAGTCGCTGCTGTCCGGCGATGCCGAACTGGCCCTCGCCGGAGCCGGCGCGGTACACGTGCCCCAGCACGCCGGCTACCCGTACGTACCGGGCTCGATCCTCTCCCGCAGCGGCTCCTGCCGTGCCTTCGACGCCGCCGCGGACGGCACCGTCGGAGGCAACGGAGTGGCCGCCGTCCTGCTCAAGCGCCTCGACCGGGCGCTCGCCGACGGCGACACGGTGCACGCGGTGATCCTCGGTTCCGCCGTCAACAACGACGGCGCCGGAAAGGTCGGCTTCACCGCCCCCGGCATGACCGGGCAACGGCGGGTGATCTCCGGCGCCCTGCGGACGGCGGGCGTCGGAGCAGACACCGTCGGCTACGTGGAGGCCCACGGCACCGGCACCGCACTCGGCGACCCGATCGAGTTCCAGGCGCTCGTCGAAGCGTTCCGGGAGACCACCGACCGGGCCGGGTTTTGCGCCCTCGGCTCGGCCAAGCCGGCCATCGGCCACCTCGACACCGCGGCCGGCATGGCCGGGCTGATCAAGGCCGTCCTGGCACTGCGCCACGGCTGGATACCGCCGCTCGCGGGATTCACCCGCCCCCACCCCGCCCTCGCCCTCGACGGCAGCCCGTTCTACCTGCCCGCCACCGGCCGGCCCTGGGAGCGCGGCGCCACACCCCGCCGGGCAGGCGTGAGCGCCCTCGGCGTGGGTGGCACCAACGCGCACCTGATCCTGGAGGAGCCCACCGAGACGGCGCGTCCCGACCCCGCACCGGACGGCACGAGCGAGGGCCCGGGGCTGCTGCCGCTCTCCGCCCGCACCGCACCGGCGCTGCGGGAACTCGCCGCCGCCTATCGTGACCGCCTTCGGGAGGACCCGCCGCCGCGCCCCGCGGACGTCTTCGCCACCGCCGCGCTCCGCCGCCCCCACCACGCACACCGGATGACGGCCCTGGGCACCGGCACCGAAGAGATCGCGCGGGCACTCGACGACTTCCTCGGCACCCCCGCAGGAGGCCCCGGCGTCGCCCGCCCCTCCTGGGCCGACGGCTGCGCCCCGGACGGCGGAGCCGGGCCGGTCGCTCTCGTCTTCTCCGGGCAGGGAACCCAGCGCCGCGGCATGGCCCGCGCCCTCCACCACCGCTTCCCGGTCTTCCGGGAGGCCGTCGAGGAATGCGAGCAGCTCTACCGCGAGATCTGGGACGGCAGCCTCACCGAAGCGCTGCTCGCCGACGACCCCCAGGGCACCGAGGACGTCTGGACCACCGACGTGACGCAGCCGGCGCTGTTCACGTTCGAGGTCGCGCTGTGGCGGTTGTGGGAGTCGCTGGGCGTCCGCCCGCACCTGCTGGCCGGCCACAGCGTGGGCGAGTACGCCGCACTGCACGCCGCCGGCGGGCTCGGCCTCGCCGACGGCCTGTACCTGACCGCGGCGCGCGGCCGACTGATGCGACGGCACTGCCCGCCGGGCGCGATGGCGGCGGTCCAAGCCGACCGTAGCGCCGTCGGCGTGGCCACGGCCGGCCTTCCCGACGTGGAGATCGCCGTGGTCAACGCGGTGACGCACCACGTGCTCGCCGGCCCCGAGGCCTCCGTGGCCGAGGCGGCGCAGCGGCTGGAGACCGCCGGACACGCGGTCCGCCCGCTGCGCGGCGACCGCGCCTTCCACTGCTCCCTGGTGGAACCGATGCTGGAGGAGTTCCGCTTCCACCTGGAACAGGTCGAACTGCGTCCCCTGCGGACCCCGGTGGTCAGCAACGTCGGCGGTGAACTGCTGCCCGCCGGACTGCTGCCGGCCGCCGGGCACCTGCTCCGGCACACCCGGGAGACCGCGGACTACGCGGCGGTGCTCGCCCGCCTCGACGCCGAGGGCACCGCCCTCTGCCTGGAGGCCGGGCCGGACGCGACCCTCACCGCCATCGCGCGACGCGCCGGGACGGCGGCGCACTGGACGGCGTCCCAGCCCCGCCGCGAGCCGGGCACCGGCGGCCTGCTGCGGGCCGCCGCCGAGCTCCACTGCCGTGGAGTCGCCCTGGACTTCAGGGGGCTGGTCCGGGCCGAGGACCCCGGCCGCCACGTTCCCCTCCCCACGCACCCCTTCGCCCGTACGTCCCACTGGATCAGCGCCGGAGCGGGCACGCCTCCGGCCGGAGGCACGCCGATGACGAACGACACCGACCCGACGCCCCCGGCCGACGCCGCCGCCCCGGCGGACCGGTTGGAGGCCTCGCTCACCCGGCGGGTCCGGGAGCTGGCCGCCGACCAGCTCTCCCTCGCCGTGGACGACGTGCCGCCGGACGCCGCGTTCTTCGACCTGGGCGCGGACTCGCTGCTGCTCATCAACATGATCCGCCGCCTGGAGAAGGTCTTCGACGTGCGGATCGCCATGCGTGAGCTCTTCGAGGAGGCCGACACCCCGGAGCGGCTCAGCGCGGTCCTCGCCGAGCGGATCAGCCCGGAACGGGCGAGCGAACTCCTCGGCGCGGACACCGCCGTGCCGGCCTCCGCAGCACCGGCACCGGCACCGGCCTCGGCACCGGCCGCGGCACCGGCACCGGCATCGGCCGCGGCACCGGCACCGCCGGCCGCCCCCGCTCCCGCCGCCGTCTCCACCCCGGCTCTCCCCGCGCCGGTTCCACCCGTCGCAGCGGACACGGAGGTCGGCAGGCTGGTGGAACGCCAGCTCGATCTGATGTCGGGCTTCTCGCGGCTGATGGGGGACCAACTCGCCCTGCTCGGCGGCGCGGGCATCGTGCGCGGTCCCGTCGCGGGGGCGTCCGAAACACCGCCGCAGCCGTCCGTCCGGCATGCCGACCGCACCCCTCATCCCGCCCCGGAGACCCCGGCCGTACCGGAACCCGAGCCCGCACCCCGTTCGCCGCAGACACCCGCGGAGGCGTCGCCGGGGCGGGCCACGTCCGCATCCACGGCTCTCGGCCCCCGGGTCAGCGTCCCGCGCACCGCCGGTATGGCCGCCGGGAGACTCACCGACGCACAGCGGGCCCACGTCGAGGATCTGACCGCCCGGCTGACCCGGCGCACCGCCACCTCCAAGGAACTCACGCAGAAGCACCGGCGGGTGCTCGCCGACAGCCGCGCCGTGGTCGGCTTCCGCAGCGCCACCAAGGAGATGCAGTACCCGCTGGCGGCCCGGTCCGCGCGCGGGGCGCGGCTGGTGGACGTCGACGGCAACCCGTACGTGGACATCACCATGGGCTTCGGCGTGCTGCTGTTCGGCCACGAACCGGACTTCGTGGACGAGGCCGTACGCCGCCACCTGTCCGGAGGGCTGCGCCTCGGACCGCGTAGCGAGGAGACCGGCCGGACCGCCGAACTCCTCGCCCGCATCACCGGGTTCGACCGCGTCGCCTTCGCCAACTCCGGCACGGAGGCGAACTCCGCAGCGATCCGTCTCGCCCGCTCGGCCGTCGGCCGCGACACCGTCGTCATGTTCCGCGGCTCCTACCACGGCCACGCGGACAACGTGCTCGGCCAGCCGGTGGTGGAGGACGGACGGCGGACGACCGTTCCGGCCTCCTCCGGCATTCCGGCCGGCGCCGTCGGCGACCTCGTCGTCCTCGACTACGGCGCGCCCGAGTCGCTGAACACGATCGAGGCGATCGCCGACCGGGTGGCCGCCGTGCTGGTCGAGCCGGTGCAGAGCCGCCACCCCGGGCTGCAACCGGGAGAGTTCCTGCACACGCTGCGCCGGATCACCCGGCAGCACGGGATCGTGCTGCTCTTCGACGAGATGCTCACCGGCTTCCGGCCCCATCTCCAGGGCGCTCAGGGCGTCTTCGGCGTCACCCCCGACCTCGCCACCTACGGCAAGGTACTCGGCGGCGGCTACCCGGTCGGTGCCATCGCGGGCCGCGCCGACCTGATGGACGGCATCGACGGCGGCCACTGGTCCTACGGCGACGACAGCTACCCGCCGCGCGACACCACCTTCTTCGGCGGCACCTACATCCAGCACCCCGTGGCCATGGCCGCGGCGGAGGCCGTGCTCGGTCGGCTCGAGCAGGCCGGTCCCGGCCTGCAGGACGACCTGAACACCCGCACCGAACGGCTGACCGGCAGCCTGAACCGGTACTTCGAGGACGAGGAGTTCCCGGTCCGCATCGCCCGCTTCGGGTCGATGTTCCGCTTCGAGTACCGCGGCAACCTGGAGCTGTTCTTCCACCACCTGCTGCTGCGCGGGGTGTACGTGTGGGAGTGGCGGAACTTCTTCCTCTCCACCGCCCACACCGACGACGACCTCGCGTTCCTCGAACACGCCGTGCGGAACGCCCTGTGGGACATGCGCCGCGGCGGATTCCTCGTCCCGCAGGGGGCTGCGCGGCCCGTCCCCGCCTACGCGCCGCCGCTGCCCGTGCCGCACGTGCCCGAGCCGCCGCAGCACACTGCCGCACCGGTGGCGGAGGGTTCGCCGGTCGCCCCCCGGCCGCGGCAGGAGTCCGCCGGCGGCCGTCCGCTTCCCGCACCGCGCCGCGGCGAGCTCCGGTCCAAGGCCCCGGGCGCGCCGGACTTCAGCCTGTATTTCTTCGGCGACTACCCGCGCGAGAGTGAAACCGACGACAAGTACGCCATCGTCGTGGACGGCGCCCGCTTCGCCGACCGGAACGGCTTCCACGCGGTGTGGCTGCCGGAACGGCACTTCCACTCCTTCGGCGGCGTCTTCCCCAACCCGGCCGTGCTCGGCGCCGCGCTGGCCCGCGAGACCAGCCGCATCCGTATCAACGCCGGTAGCGTCGTGCTGCCGCTGCACCATCCGGTACGGGTCGCCGAGGAGTGGTCGGTCATCGACAACCTCTCCGGCGGCCGGGTCGGCATCGGCTGCGCGAGCGGATGGCACGCCAACGACTTCGTGCTCCGGCCGGAGAACTACGGGCGGCACAAGGAGGTCATGTACGACCACCTGGACACGGTCCGGCGGCTGTGGCGGGGCGAGGAGATCACCGCGCCGAACGGCCACGGCGACGACGTGGCGGTGCGCCTCTACCCCCGCCCGGTTCAGGAGATGCCGCCCTTCTACACCGCGATCGTCGGCAATCCGGACAGCTACCGGCAGGCCGCCCGGAACGACCTCGGCGTCATCACCAACCTGATGACGCAGTCCGTGGAGGACCTGGCGGAGAACATCGCCCTGTACCGGAGCGAGCGCGCGGCGGCCGGTCTGGACCCTGCGGCGGGACGCGTCGTCGTGCTGCTGCACAGCTACCTCGGCGCCGACGAGACACGCGCGCGAGAAGAGGCGCTCCCCGCCTTCAGCCGCTACATGCGCTCCTCCCTGTCCCTGTTCGGCCAGGTCGGCAACAGCCTCGGAATGGAGATCGACTACCAGAACACCCCGGAGGACGACCTGGAGTTCCTCCTCGAACGCGCCTACCGGCGCTACTGCGAGTCCCGCGCCCTCATCGGCACGCCCGACGGCGCCGCGAGGGTCGTGGACTCCGTCCTCGCGGCAGGCGTCGACGAGATCGCCTACTTCGTCGACTTCGGCGTCACCCCGCAGCAGGCCCTGGACAGCCTGCCGTACCTCGACCGGCTCCGGCGCAGGTACCAGGAGCCGGAGTCCGGCCCGGCGGCGCAGACGGAACCGGCACCGCAACCGGAACCGGAAACTGAAAGGCAACCGGAACCCGAGCAGGCGGGCGAGCCGCTGACGTTCGCCCAGCAGCGCCTGTGGTTCCTGGACCGCATGCACCCCGGCCTCACCGCGTACAACGAGTGCTCCGCCGTCCGCCTGGAAGGACCGCTGGACGTCGAGGCGCTGCGTGCCGCCGTCCACCGCGCCGTCGAGCGCCACCCCGCGCTGCGCTCCGTGTTCCGCGAGGTCGAGGGGGAACCCCGCCTCGTGGTCACCCGCACGCCGCACGCCGGCCTTCCGCTGCTGGACCTCGCCACCGACGACGCCGCGCGGGGCGCGGCACCGGAAGCTGACGAGGCCGAGGAACTGGAGCGGATCGTGGCGGAGGAGTGCGCGCACTCCTTCGACCTGGGCCGCGGCCCCCTGCTGCGCACCCGGCTGCTGCGGTTCTCCCCGCACCGGCACGTCCTCGTGCTCACCGCTCACCACCTCGTCTTCGACAGCGTGTCGGCCGAGGTGCTCACCCGCGACCTCGGTGAGCTGTACTCCGCGGCCGTCGAGGGCCGGCCCGACCGCCTGCCCGCACCCGCCGGCGACGGCCGCCACGCGGAGCGGGAACGGCAGGCACTGGCCTCCCCCGAGGGGCGGCGCAGCCTGGCCCACTGGCGCGACCGCCTGGACGGCGCCCCGCCGTACCTGGAGCTGCCCGCCGACCGGCCCCGCCCCGCTGCGCCCACCGGGCACGGCGACTCGGTCCACCTCCGGCTGGACCCTCAGCTCACCCACGCCGTGCGTGCCCTGGGCCGCGAACGCCGGGCCACCGCCTTCATGGTGCTGCTGACCGCCTTCTACGCCACCCTGCGGCGCTTCACCGGGCGGGACGACCTGGTGGTGGGCACACCGGTGGCCAACCGGCCGCCGGGCACCGAGGAACGCGTCGGATTCTTCGTCAACACCCTCGCCCTGCGCACCGACCTCGGCGGTGATCCGACTTTCCTGGAGGCCCTGGGCCGGGTGCGGGACACCGCCTTCGACGCGTTCGAGCACCAGGAGTGCCCGTTCGAGGAAGTGGTGCGGGAACTCGAACCGGAACGCGACCCGGCCCGGGCACCGATCGCCCAGGTCTTCCTGGAGTACGAGACCAAGCCGGTGCTGGAGATGGACCTGCCCGGCGTCCGGGCCACCGCCGTGGACCTCCGACTGCGCAAGGCGCCGTTCGACCTCACGCTGTTCCTGACCGACCTGGAAGACGGGCTGCGCTGCCGCGCGGAGTACAGCACCGACCTGTTCGAAGAGACGACCGTGCGGCGCTTCCTGGACTGCTTCCGGCAGATCCTCGCCGCCGCCGCCGACGATCCGGGACGCCCGCTCTCCGCGCTGAACATTCCCATGCCCGAGGACCGCGAGCTGCTGGCCCGCACCGAGGCCACCCCCGCCTACACCGGCACGCATGACGGGGCGGAGCCCGGCGAACCGGTGCACCACCGGGTGCTGCGGCGCGCCGCGGCGCAGCCGGACGCACTCGCGGTGCGGTGCGGCGACACCCGGCTCACCTACGGCGAACTCGCCGCCCGGTCCGCCCGGACGGCCCGCACCCTGCTCGACCTGGGGTGTGCACCGGGCGACGTGGTGGGCGTGCTGCTGCCCCGCGGCCCCGCACTGGCGGCGGCCCTCCTCGCCGTGGCGCGCACGGGCGCCGCGGCCCTCCCGCTCGACGTGAGCCACCCCTGGCAACGGCACGCGTCCATGCTGGCCGAGAGCGGCGCCGTCGCCCTGCTCACCGACGAGCCGTACGCGGACCACTTCCCCGGCGCCGAGTACCCCGTCCTCACCGTGACCCCCGGCTCCCACGAGGACGGCGACGCGGGCCGGGACGGCGACGGCGACCTCGTGCCGGACGAGGCGGCCTCCGGACCGGAAGCACTGCTGTGCGTGCTCCACACCTCCGGCTCCACCGGACGGCCGAAGGGCGTGGGTATCCGCCACGGCGGCATGGCCAACGTGACCGACTGGCACCACCGCGAGTTCGGCACGACCGCCGTGGACCGGGCCGCCTGGATCTCCAGCCCCGCCTTCGACGCCTGCGGGCTGGAGCTGTGGGCGCACCTCGCCGCGGGCGCGAGCCTGCACGTCGTTCCCGAAGAAGTGCGGGCGGACCCCGAGGCGCTGCGCGACTGGCTGGTCGCGGAACGGATCACCAGCACGTTCTTCACCACCCCGCTGGCCGAACAGCTGCTGGCGGCGCGATGGCCGCAGGACGCCGCGCTGCGGCTGCTGATCACCGGCGGCGAACGGCTCCGCAGCTGGCGCCCGGACGGCGCGCCGTTCCGGCTGGTCAACATCTACGGGCCCACCGAGAACACGGTCGTGTCGACCTGGACCGAGGTGCCCGAGCGCGGCACCCGCTCCGGGGCACCGTCGATCGGACTGCCGGTGCCGGGGACCCAGGCGTTCGTCCTGAACGACGAACTGGACGGCGTCCCGGTGGGCGTCGCCGGCGAACTGTACGTGGCCGGCGCCCACCTGGCGGCGGGCTACGTCGGTCAGTCCGAGCTCACCGGGGAGCGGTTCCTCAAGGACCCGCACGGACGCGTCGCCGGACCGCTGTACCGCACGGGTGACCTGGTCCGGCGCCGCAACGACGGCATGCTGGAGTTCCTGGGCCGTGCGGACCGCCAGGTCAAGATCCGCGGCCACCGGGCCGAACCCGGGGAGGTGGAGCAGGTGCTGACGGAACTTCCGGGCGTGCGGGAGGCGGCCGTCGTCGCCCGCACCGACCGGGACGGAGCGCCCTACCTGGTCGCCCACGCCGTCCTCGACGGCGGCCCGCCGAACCCGGCCGGGGAGGAGCGGACACGCACCCGGCTCGTGCGCGCCCTCGGCGACCGGCTCCCCGACCACCTGGTGCCGCGTGCCTGGGTGTTCCCGCCGTCCCTGCCGAAGGGGTCCAGCGGCAAGGTCGACCGGCTGAACCTGCCGCTGCCGGACCTGTCGTCCGACGCGGGCGACGCCCCGCCGCGTACCGACCTCGAACGGCGCCTGCACGACCTGTGGGCCGCCGAACTCGGACTGGCGCGCCTCTCGGTGGAGCGCTCCTTCTTCGACCTCGGCGGGCACTCGCTCAACGTGGTGCGGCTGCTGAACCGGATGCGGGCCGCGCTGGGCACGGAGATGTCGGTGCTGGAGTTCTTCCGCGCGCCGACCGTACGGGCGGCGGCCGACCGGATGACCCGGGAGGACCCGGTCCCGACGGAGGCCGACATCCCCGCCGGGCCACCGGAGCAGAGCGCAGCCGCGAACGGCGATGCGAGGGTGAGGGGCACGATATGACCGTCGACGCTCTCACCGACCTGCTCGGAACGCTGCGCGCCCGCGACGTCCGGCTCCACCCGGACGGCGACAGCCTGCACTACGACGCGCCCGAGCACGCGATGACCGGCGACCTGCTGGAACGGCTGCGCACGCACAAGGCCGGCCTGCTGCGCCGGCTCGCCGCGCACGCTGACGAGCCGCCGGTCGAGTCCAGCGGGCCCGCCACGTACTTCCAGCGCCGCATGCACGCGCAGCACCACGCCGGCAGGCTGCCCGCCGGGCTGAACGTCGCCCAGCGCATCGAATTGACCGGCCCACTCGACGTGAACGCCCTCGGCCGCGCCCTGACGGCCCTCACCGCCCGGCAGGGCACACTGCGCTGCCGCCTGGTCCAGTACGGCGAGGAACTGGTGCAGGAGGTGCTGCCCGTCTCACCGGTCCCGCTGCCCGTCACCGACCTGTCCACCCTGCCACCCGGGGAACGGGGCGCGGTGGACGACGACTGGGTGCGGCGCACCGCGGGCGAACCGTTCGACCTGGCCGTCGCGCCGTTTCTGCGCACCGCGCTGCTCCGCCGCGGCCCTCAGGAGTGGACGTTCCTGCTGGTGGTCCACCACATCGTGATCGACGGCTGGGGCCTGGACGTCCTGCTGCGCGACCTGACCGCCCTCTACACGGCTGCGCTACGTCACCCCGGCGACGCCCCGCCCACCGACGAGCAGGCCTCCCTGCCCCCGCTCGCCGTCACCTACCCCGACGTGGGCCGCTGGCAGCGGGACCACCTCTCCGGCCCGCGGGTCCGGGAATTGCGCGCCTACTGGGACGAGGAACTCGCGGACGCGCCGTTCGACCTCCCGCTTCCGCTCGACGTCCCCCGCCCCGAGCGCCACACCAACCGGGGCGCCACGGTGGAGTTCACCGTCCCCCCGGACCTGTCGGCCGAGGTGGAGGCGCTCGCCCGCCGACGGGACACCACGGTCTTCACCGTGATGCTCAGCGCGTACGGCACCCTGCTGTGCCGGCTGAGCGGCCGCCCGGAGGTGGTCGTCGCCTGCAACATCGCCAATCGCATCCGGCTGGAGCACGAGCCGCTCGTCGCACCGTTCACCAACAACGTGCCGCTGCGGCTGCGTTCCGGCGGGGACGGGGACCCCGTGGTGCCCGTCGACGCGGCGGCCCGCGCGTTCTTCGGCGCCGCCGCACACCAGGATCACCCGCTCGCCCTGCTCCTGGAGGACAGGGCGGCCCGGGGCCGGCCGGCCGACGACCGGTTCCCCCAGGCCGTCGTGGTGATGCAGAACCAGGCGGCGCCCGCACTCGACCTGCCGGACGTGGCCGGCGAGGTCCACGACCTCACCGTCGACGGCATGCGCTCGGAGGTCTGCCTCGTCCTCGTGCCGGAGACGGACCGGATCCGGGGCCATCTGCGGTACGCCCGGGACCTGTTCGACGCGGCGACCGCCGAGAGCTGGGCCACGGCCTACGTCGGCCTGCTGCGGGAGGCCGTCACCGAGCCCCGGGCACCGCGTGCGACGACCGGGCCCCCCACCACCTGACGCGGGCCGCGCGCCGGCGTCAGCCCCGTACGGCGCGGGCCAGCTGGCGTGACTGGGCGACCAGCCGGTCCGCGCTGTCCCAGACCTCGGCGTCCTCCTCCAGGAAGCCGCCGGCCAGGTTCCGCGTGCTGAGCGCCACGCGCAGCGGTCCCGGAGCGGGCAGCGCCCGCACGTGCGCGGTGAGTTCGACGGTCGGCACCCAGCCGCCGATGCCCAGCTCGAACGCCGTGGGCGGCAGCGCGTCGACCGTCATCAGCAGCGACAGCGGATCCGGGTCCCGGCCGTCCGCCAGGCCGAACCAGGCCCGCATCTCACCCTTCCCGGACGGCGCGCCGACCGCCCAGCCGACCGTGGCCGGGTCCAGCCGCATGTCCAGCCGGTCCGCCATCGCCGGCGACGATCCGCTCGGCGCGTGCTCCGACCCGAGGCAGTGCTCGTACGGCGGCATCTCCGGCGGCTTCGCGGCCGTCCGCACGTCCTCGGACAACGTCGCCAGGTCGCCGTACGTCGCCAGCACCCGGATGCGCTCGACCTCCCGGCCGTCGGGGCCGGTCTGGAACAGCGAGGCCGCGCCGGTGGACAGGGTGCGCCCGGCGCGTACGGTCTCCGCCCGTACGGTCGCCGGCCCGGCCGCCGTGGCCGTCAGGTAGTGCGTGCTGACCGTGAACGGATGCGGGTGCGGCATCGTGTCGCCGAGTGCACGGGCCATCGTCGCCAGCAGGTAACCGCCGTTGAGGGCGCTCCCGATGGCCCATCCGCCGGACAGGTCGGCGTCGTACACGCCCGGCTCCCGCAGAGTGACGGCGGTGTCCCGGTCGAACTCGCTGAGGCTCATGCGTGCACCGTACACCGCAGTTGTTACCGGTGGGTAGGCACCGCGCGCTCGGTGGTGGCGATGGTCGCCGAACCGACGACCCGCGTGCCGTCGTACAGCACGATCGCCTGCCCCGGGGCGACGCCGCGCACCGGCGCGTCGAACCGCACCCGCAGCTCGTCCCCGGCCCACTCCGCCGCCACCGGCGTCTCCCCGCCGTGCGCCCGCAGCTGTGCGGTGTACCGGCCGGGACCGCGCGGCGGCGTCCCGCACCACCGGGGCCGGACCGCGGTCAGACCCGCCACGTCCAGCGCCGCCGCCGGCCCCACCGTGACCGTGTTGTCCACCGGCGAGATGTCCAGCACGTACCGCGGCTTGCCGTCCGCCGCCGGATGACCGATCTTGAGGCCCTTGCGCTGGCCGATCGTGAAACCGTAAGCACCCTCGTGCGAGCCGACCTTCGTCCCCGCCTCGTCCACGATGTCGCCCTCCGCGCGGCCCAACCGGTCCGCCAGGAACCCGCGGGTGTCGCCGTCGGCGATGAAGCAGATGTCGTGGCTGTCCGGCTTCTTCGCCACCGCCAGACCGCGCCGCTCCGCCTCCGCCCGGATCTCGTCCTTCGTCGTCAGCGTCTCGCCCAGCGGGAACATCGCGTGCGCCAGCTGCCGCTCGTCCAGCACCCCCAGCACGTAGCTCTGGTCCTTCGCCTCGTCGCTCGCCCGGTGCAGCTCACGCGAGCCGTCCTCCCGCACCACGACCGTCGCGTAGTGACCCGTGCACACCGCGTCGAAGCCCAGCGCCAGCGCCTTGTCCAGCAGGGCCGCGAACTTGATCTTCTCGTTGCAGCGCAGGCACGGGTTCGGCGTACGGCCCGCCTCGTACTCGGCGACGAAGTCCTCGACCACGTCCTCCCGGAAGCGCTCGGCCAGATCCCACACGTAGAACGGGATGCCGATCACGTCCGCCGCGCGGCGCGCGTCCCGCGAATCCTCCAGCGTGCAGCAGCCGCGCGCACCCGTACGGAACGACTGCGGGTTCGCCGACAGCGCGAGGTGCACGCCGGTGACGTCGTGCCCGGCCTCGGCGGCGCGGGCGGCGGCGACCGCCGAATCGACACCGCCCGACATGGCGGCCAGCACCTTCAGCCGCCTCGGCGGCGCGGACCGGCTCGGCGGCGCGGACCGCCTCGACGGCGCGGTGGTCTCGGTGGGGACAGCGGGGGAGTCAGACATAACCCCTCCAGGGTACGGCCCGCCGTGGAACCGAACGGGGTCCCGTCCGCGTTGTTCCGGCCGTGAGCCGCACCACAGAATCCCAGTCCGGATCCTCCCGCCGCGCCGACGGCCGTCACCAGCAGCGCCGCCGGGGGCCCGGCCGCGGGCCCGGTCGCCGCGCCGTCGTTCTCGGCGCCGTCGCCGCGACACTCGGCGGCGCCGGCTACCTCGTCCACGAGGACCTCGAACGGTGGTGGTGGCGGATGCCCGGCAACCAGCGCGACCGTGAGCCCGGCGCCGTCGACCACCCCGGCGCCGAATGGGTGCCCGCCTCCGAGGAGAACTACAACCTCGCCGACCGCCCGTACGACTGGGAGATCGACAAAATCGTCGTCCACGTCGTGCAGGGAAGCTACGCCGTGGCGCTCAAGGTCTTCCAGGACCCGGAACACGGCGCCGCCGCCCACTACGTCGTGCGCGCCGAGGACGGGCACGTCGCGCAGACGATCCGGGAACTCGACGTCGGCCACCACGCCGGCAACATGGAGTACAACCGGCGCAGCATCGGCATCGAGCACGAGGGCTTCGTCGACCGGCCCGAGGGGTTCACGGACGCGATGTACGAGTCGTCGGCGAAGCTCGCCGCCGGCATCTGCGCCCGGTACGGCATACCCGTCGACCGGGAGCACATCATCGCCCACCACGAGGTGCCGGGGGCCGACCACACCGACCCGGGGCCGCACTGGGACTGGGACCGGTACCTGTCGCTCGTACGGCGCGCCACGGCTTCTCGGCGGGGGTGACGGGGGTGGGGGTGTTGGGGCTCGGTGTGGGCGCGGGGCGGTGGCTGGTGTGTGTGGGTGCGGGTCGGGGGCGTGGGCTGCGGTCCGGGCCGACGACCCGGAAACCCATGATTTACGGGCCGCGTTCTCGGCGAACGGTGGGCACGACTCGTATTTCGCGGCCCACAAATCACGGGCAAGTGTTTCCGGGCGCATCGACCCTGCCCTCCGCCCACGCCCCCTCACGTCCCCTGCCGCCGCCCCCGGCCCACCCCCGTGCCCCTGGGAGAGGGGAGGTTGCAAGGGGTGCCCGGCGCAGGACCGTACCCTCCCCCCCCCGGGCGACCCCTGGGGAAGTGTCGGCGCTTGCGGGCCGGGGCTCGCTAGGGTCGCACCGCATGGGACACGGGGAGATCGACATCGATGCGGGACTGATCCGGGACTTGCTTCGGGAGCAGCATCCGGACTTGGCCGGGCAGCCGTTGCGGCTCGGGGCGCGGGGCTGGGACAACCAGTTGTGGCGGCTGGGGGAGGACCTGGCTGTCCGTCTGCCGTGGGCGACGGAGTCCGCGGACGAGCTGCTGCGCAAGGAGCATGCCTGGCTTCCGGCTCTCGCCCCGCACCTTCCGCTGCCCACTCCGGTTCCGCAGCGGCTGGGGGAACCCTGCGAGCGGTTTCCGCGGCCGTGGATCGTCACCACCTGGGTGCCGGGGGAATCTGCCGACCGTGCGCCCGCCACGACCGGAATCGGTGCGGCCGACTCCTTGGCCGCCTTCCTGACGGCTCTGCACAAGCCCGCTCCCGCCGGGGCCCCCGTCGGTCTCCGCGGAGGTCCGCTGGCCGACCTGGCGGAGGGGTTCGACCGGCATCTTGCTACGGCGGACGGGCTGGGGCTGATCCCCGAGCCGGACGCCGTCCGCGCGATCTGGGAGGACGCCGCCGCCGCGCCCGCATGGGACGGGCCCGCGCTGTGGATTCACGGCGACCTGCATCCGGCCAACGTCCTGACCGCAGGCGGCACCTTCTGCGGGGTGATCGACTTCGGTGAGCTCTGCGCGGGAGACCCCGCCTGCGACCTCGCTGCTCCGTGGGTGCTGCTGCCGGACGGCGCCGTCGACCGGTTCTACGGTGCCTACCGGCCGACCCCGGACGCGGCGACCCTGCGGCGCGCCCGCGGCTGGGCGGTGCTGCGGGCCCTGGTATGCATCCTGATCGGCGATGCCGGAGTCCACGGCCGTCCAGGCGGCAAACCGTCCTGGGGCCCGCCTGCCCACGCCACCCTGCGCCGCCTCACCACGACGGCCGGCTGAGAGCCCACCTTCTGCGGTGCCCGGCCCATGTCCAGGCGTCTTCGCCAGGGCTCCTCGGAGGGCTTACTCCCCTCGGGAAGGTGCCTCCGGTGACTTCCCCCGGGGTCGCCCGGGGGGAGGGTACGGTCCTGCGCCGGGTTCCCCCTCGCCTTTCCCTTCCCCAGGGGCACGGGGGTGGGCCGGGGGCGGCGGCAGGGGACGTGAGGGGGCGTGGGCGGAGGGCAGGGTCGATGCGCCCGGAAACACTTGCCCGT